>NZ_LSIX01000406.1:0-4078 GCF_001556475.1 Methylobacterium sp. CCH5-D2
CCGCTCGCCTTCGCGGTCGACGTCGCCGAGGCGGATCAGGTCGAGCGGGCGGCCGACGAGATCGCCGCGTTCTTCGGCGGCATCGACGTCTGGGTGAACAACGCGATGGTGACGGTCTACGCGCCCGTGCGCGAGACCCCGCCCGAGGAGTTCCGGCACGTCACGGCGGTGACCTATCTGGGGCAGGTGCACGGCACGCTGGCCGCCTTGAAGCACATGGTGCCGCGCGACCGGGGCACCATCGTGCAGATCGGTTCGGCGCTCGCCTACCGCTCGATCCCGCTCCAGGCGAGCTACTGCGCCGCCAAGGCTGCCGTGCGCGGCTTCGTGGACTCGCTGCGCAGCGAGTTGCTGCACGACGGCAGCCGGGTTCGGCTCACCATGGTGCAGTTGCCCGCGGTCAACACGCCGCAATTCGACTGGGCGCGCTCCCGCCTGCCGCGCAAGCTCGAACCGGTGCCGCCGATCTACCAGCCCGAGGCGATCGCCCGGCACGTCTACCGGGCGGCGCACGAGGCGCCGCGCGAGCTCTGGATCGGCGCCTCGGCCTGGAAGGCGATCCTCGGCAATATGCTGATCCCGGGCTGGATCGACCACTACCTCGCCCGGAACGGCTATCACGGGGAGATGACCGACATGCGTGCCGACAGGGACCGCCCCGACAACCTCTACGAGCCGGTCGACACCGATCCCGGCGCGCACGGCCGCTTCGACGCGCGCTCGCGCGACACGGTCGTGGCCGCGAGCCCGCGCTGGCTCAAGCTCGGCCTCGCCGCCGCGCTCGGCGCGGTGGCCGGCGCGACGCTCTTCGCCACCGAGGCGCACGGGCGCTCGGAGGGGCGGCGGCGGGTGGAGCGGCGCTGAGGAGCCGGGTCCATAGGACTTCGCCGATCCACGCGGATGAACCACTCACCTTTTCCCCGACGCCTGGAACGAAGTGGACGGTGATCCGGGATCCAGAAAAGAAGCGCCGCGAAGCGGCTCGATCTCCGACACCGGTGTCGCAGGCGGACGCTTCGCGCCTTCCCGTGCCGGGTCCCGGATCACCCTCCGCTATCGCTCCGGGCGTCCGGGAAAAGGGTGGTGATGTTCGAGACCTCGTCACCCACTTCTGTTCAGCCGTGGGCCGCCCGCAGCGCCGCGTCGAGATCGGCGAAGAGGTCGTCCGGATCCTCGATGCCGGTGGAGAGGCGCAGGAGGTCGGGCGGGCAGGGCGTGCCCGGCCCCTCGACCGAGGCGCGGTGCTCGATCAGGCTCTCGACGCCGCCGAGCGAGGTCGCCCGCTTCCACAGCGCGACCCGGGCGGCGGTCGCGATCGCCGCCCCCTCCCCGCCCCGCACCCGGATCGACAGCATGTAGCCGAACCCGCCCTCCATCTGCCGGGCGGCGACCGCGTGGCCGGGATCGTCGGGCAGGCCCGGATAGAGCACGCGGGCGACGTGCGGGTGGGCGCCGAGCCGGGTCGCGAGCGCCAGCGCACCCGCGGCCTGCCGCTCCGCGCGCAGGTGCAGGGTGCGCAGCGAGCGCATCAGCAGGTAGGCCTCGAACGGTCCGAGGATCGCGCCCCCGCTCGCCCGGATCGCGCCGACCCGCGCCCAGAAGGCGTCGGCCTCGCGCGCGGCGAGCACGCCGGCCACCACGTCCGAGTGCCCGTTCAGGATCTTGGTGCCGGAGTGCATCACGATGTCGGCGCCGAGCGCGAGCGGCCGGGTGTGGACCGGCGAGGCGGCGGTGGAATCGACCGCGAGCCGGGCGCCCGCCGCGTGCGCGATCTCGGCCGCCCCCGCGATGTCGGTGACGGTCCAGAGCGGGTTGCCGGGCGTCTCGATCCAGACGAGCTTCGTGCGCCCCGGCTGCACGGCGGCGCGCAGGCGCCCGGGATCCTCGGCGTCCGTGAAATCGACCGCGAGGCCGCGGCGCGGCCCCTCCTCGCGCAGCCAGCGCTTCAGGGCCCAGTACATCACGTTCGGCGCCACCACGTGGTCGCCGGGCTCCAGCGCGCCGAAGACGGCGGTCGCCGCCGCCATGCCGGAGCCGAACAGCAGCGCGCCGGCGCCTGCCTCCTCCAGCATCGCCAGCACGGCCTCGGCCTCCCGCACCGTGGCGTTGTCCGGCCGGGCGTAGGAGAAGCCCGACGAGTAGGCGTTGTCGGGATCGCGGATGAAGGTGGTGGCGACGTGGAGCGGGGGCACCACGCCCCGAGTGACCGGATCGATCCGCCCCAGAGCCTGCGCGGCGCGGCTGCGGCGGGAGAAGGCCGCGATCGGCTCGCCCGCATCCTCGGGGCCGGCCGGCGCGTTGGTCCGTGACATGGCGGTCTCCCGTCGCTCCTGGCCCCTGCCCGAGCGCCGGTCGGCGCGCTAGGTGGTGGCAGGGACGGCGCCTGACACGATCCGGGTCGGAACCGCAAGGCGGGCGACCGTCGGCGGACGGTCTTCCGGACGGCCTTCGAGACGCCTTTTCGCGAGCGGCACCACCATGACCACCGCCCTCCACCTGCCCGAAGAGCCGGCCCTGCGCCCCTGGCTGCGGCTCGCCGCCGCGATCCTGCCGGTCGCCGCCACCGCCGCGCTCGGTTCCGCCTCGACGCAGGCGGAGATCCCCGGCTGGTACGCCGGCCTGAACAAGCCGGGCTTCAACCCGCCGAACTGGGTCTTCCCCGTCGCCTGGACCATCCTCTACACGATGATCGCCGTCTCGGCCTGGCGGCTCCTCGGCGCGAGGCCGCGCACCGGGCCCGCGCGGCAGGGCTGGTGGCTCGCCGTCCTGGCCTTCGCGGTCCAGCTCGCGCTGAACGCCGCCTGGACGCCGGTCTTCTTCAGCGCGCACGCGATCGGGGTTGCCCTCGTTGTCGTGGTGGCCCTCCTCGTGATGGTGCTCTGGACCATCCGGCTGAGCTGGCGCTTCGACCGGGTCGCGGCGTGGCTCCTCGTTCCCTATGCCGGCTGGGTTGCCTTCGCGAGCCTGCTCAACGCCGCGATCCTGCGCCTCAACTGAGGCCGGGTTGACGCCTCCCCGAGGCCGGCGCCACACCCGCCCGGAATCCAGGGAGGGACCATGAGCGGCATCAACGGGCGCATCGCGGCGGAACTCGGCGTGGCCGAGGCCCAGGTGAGGGCGGCGGTCGATCTCCTCGACGGCGGGGCCACGGTGCCGTTCATCGCCCGCTACCGCAAGGAGGCGACGGGCGCGCTCGACGACGCGCAACTGCGCACGCTCGAGGAGCGCCTCGCCTACCTGCGCGACCTCGAAGGGCGCCGGGCCGCGATCCTCGACAGCATCCGCCAGCAGGGCAAGCTCGACGCGGAGCTGGCCGCCCGGATCGCCCGGGCCGACACCAAGGCCCGGCTCGAGGACCTCTACCTGCCGTTCCGGCCCAAGCGCCGCAACAAGGCGCTTGCCGCCCGCGAGGCCGGGCTGGAGCCCCTGGCCGAGGCCCTGCTCGCCCGGCCGGACCTGGACCCGGCCGCGCAGGCCAAAAAGTTTGCCGGCAACGAGGAAGTTCTGGACCCCGAGGCTGCGCTGGAGGGCGCGCGTGCGATCCTGATCGAGCGCGCTTGCGAGAGAGCCGAACTCGTTGGAGCGCTGCGCGAGTCCGGCTGGCAGAGGGGCCGCATGACCGCGGCCGTGCGCAAGGGCAAGCGCGAGGCCGGCGAGAAGTTTGCCGACTATTTCGACTTTTCCGAGCCCCTGACCAAGCTCCCCTCGCACCGTATCCTCGCCCTGTTCCGGGGCGAGAAGGAGGAGGTGCTGGACCTCGACATCGCCGACGCCGAGGAGCCTCGGCCCGGCGCCCTTGGCTGGCAGGAGGCCCGCATCGCGCAGGCGCTCGGCGTCGCGGACCGGGGCCGGCCGGGCGACCGCTTCCTCCTCGACACCGTGCGACAGTGCTGGCGCAAGCGCCTGAAACCCGCCACCGACACGGATCTGCGCGCCCGCCTCTGGGCGGTCGCCGAGGAGGGCGCCGTCACGGTCTTCGCCCGCAACCTGCGCGATCTGCTGCTCGCCGCCCCGGCGGGCGCCCGGCCCACCCTCGGGCTCGACCCCGGCTACCGCACGGGCGTGAAGGTCGCGGCGG
>NZ_LSIX01000407.1:0-1329 GCF_001556475.1 Methylobacterium sp. CCH5-D2
TTCCCGCCCCCGCCCGCCGAGGCCATCAGCGGCATCAGCGCCAGGATGCCGACGACGGCGAGATCCTGGAAGAGCAGCACCGCGAAGGCGCGGCTGCCGTAGGCGGTGCCGAGGTCGCCGCGCTCCTCCAGGAGCTGCAGCGCCACCGCGGTGGCCGAGAGGGCGAGCGCGATGCCGATCACCGCGCTCGCGCCGAGGCCGATCCCCGCGAGCAGGCCCGCGCTGCCCAGCACCAGCGCGCACAGGGCGAGCTGGAGCGTGCCGAGGCCGAAGATGTCGCGCCGCATCGAGACGAGCTGCGAGAGGTGCAGCTCCAGCCCGACGATGAAGAGCAGCAGCACCACGCCGATCTCGGCGACGCTCGCGGCGGTCTCGGGCTCGGCGATCAGCGAGAGGCCGGAAGGGCCGATCAGCACGCCGGCCACGAGATAGCCCAGCACCGCGCTCTGCCCGGCCAGCCGGAACAGCGGGACGCCGATCACCGCCGCCGACAGGAAGGTGAGGACGGGCGGCAGGAAGCTCGCGTGTTCGGCAGGACTTGCCATGGCCGGCGGGTGACCTCGGGCTCGGGTGCGGATGGCGGCCCGATCCTTAGCCCGCCCGCCCGGCCGGCGCGAGCGCCGAGCGGGTGCCGTATGTCACGCGGGGGCCTCAGGGCAGCCGGAAGGCCACCAGGGTCATGTCGTCCCGCCGGAGCTCGCCGCCGCGGTAGGCGGCGAGATCCCGCTCCAGCCCGGCGAGCTGCGCGTCGAGTCCCTCCGCGGCGCGGGCGAGGAGGCGCTCGGCCACGCCCTGCCGGCCGAGAAGCTTCGGCCGCACGCCGGGCGCGCCGCCCATCTGATCGGTGACGCCGTCGGTCATCAGGTAGAAGGTGGTGCCGGGCTCGACCGGCACGGGGGTGTCGCTCTCGGGCGGCGCCTCCCGCCCGGTGCGCGGATAGCCGAGGCCGCGCCGCCCGCCGCGAACCTGCTCGACCGCGCCCGCCCGGATCGTGGTGAGCGAGAGGCCCGCACCCGCGAAGAGCAGGCTGCGCCGGGCGGGATCGAAGACGCAGACGCCGCAATCGAGCCCGTCGTCGGATTCGGCGCCGCGCCCGTCCTGGCGGAGCTGGGCGCGCACCATCGCGTCGAGGCCCGCCAGGATCGCGGCGGGCGAGCGCAGGGAGCGCTCGTGCAGCAGCCGGTCGAGGGCGGTGGCGACGATCAGGGTCAGGAAGGCGCCGGGCACGCCGTGGCCGGTGCAATCGGCCACCACGATCACGCAGAGGCCGTCGATCTCCTCCAGCCAGTAATAGTCGCCGCCCACGAGGTGCAGCGGCTCGTACAGGAC
>NZ_LSIX01000408.1:0-918 GCF_001556475.1 Methylobacterium sp. CCH5-D2
TTGGGCGTTTCCTCCCTAGACTTCGGGCCGCTCCTTCGGGAGTGGCCTTTTTTCTGTCCGGTCGATTCCGCCCGCGGGCCGATGTGCGGCCGCTACTCGGCCGCGATCCGCTGCGGCGAAAGATCGCCGATATCGCTCGCCACCTCGGCGACGATGTCCTGCAGCGCCTCGGCCAGGGCGCCGAAGCCCGGCGTCACGGCAAGGCTCGCCTCGTTCATGTAGAGGCCGCGGTTGATCTCGATCTGCAGAGCGTGCCGGGCGAGGTTCGGCTCGCCGTAATGCTCGGTGATGAAGCCGCCCGCGTAGGGCTTGTTGCGCACCACCACGAACCCGCGTGACCGGAAGGCCGCCTCGACGCGCTCCGTCAGCGCGGAGGCGCAGGCCGTGCCGAAGCGGTCGCCGAGCACGATGTCGGCCTTCGGGTCCGCCTCGCGCCCGAGGCTCGAGGAGGGCATCGAGTGGCAGTCGATCAGGATGCACCGGCCAAAGGTGCGGGCCGTGCGCTGGATCAGGCCGCGCAGGGTGCGGTGGTAGGGCTTGTACAGCCGCTCGATGCGCTCGATCGCCTCCTCCACGTCGAGGCGCCCACCGTAGATCTCCTGCCCGTCCGCGACGACGCGCGGCACCGTGCCGAGCCCGCCCGCGACCCGCATCGAGCGCGTGTTGGCGAACGGCGGCAACCGGCCCGAGAACATGCGCGGGTCGAGCTCGTAGGGCTCGCGGTTCACGTCGAGATAGGCGCGGGGAAAGTTGGCCCTCAGGAGCGGCGCGCCCATGGGCACGACGCTGCCGAAGAGCCGGTCGACGTAGGCGTCCTCCGAGCGGCGGAGCGCCAACGGCTGCAGTCTCGAGACGGCGAGGAAGGCGGGCGGATAGACCGCGCCGGAATGGCCGGTGTTGAAGACGAAGGGCAGGGTG
>NZ_LSIX01000409.1:0-552 GCF_001556475.1 Methylobacterium sp. CCH5-D2
GGTCGATGCCGCCGCGGCCACGCTCCGCACCGCCGGCCCGGCCGAGGCCGGCGGCCTCTCGCGCCAGCTCGCCTTCCTGCGCCGCCGCTCCTTCGTGCTCGATCTCGCGGTGGTGCTCGCCTGCGCCGCCGGGGTGATGACCGGTGCCGCGGTGCTGACGCTGTTCGTGGGCGCCCTGCGGGACGCCGCGACCGCCTCGGTGCTGTTCGGCTGCTTCGGGGCGGCGTTGGTCTGCACGGTCGCGGCGCTGACCGCCTTCCTGGTCGAGATCCTGATGGCCGGCCGCGGCATCCGCGACGAGGTGGACCGCCAGCAGGTCCACGCCTCCGACCGCGGCGCCGGGTCCCCCGGCGCCGGGCGGCCGTGAGCTGGGCCGCGCGGCGCCCCGACACGGGCGCCGCCGCGCGCCCTTGAGGCGGACAAGCGCAACCGCTACCTCTCGGGGGTCGGCCCCGGCGGCCGTCGATCGGACAAGGGCAGCCGTGGCCCCACCCATCCCGCCGCTTCCGGAGATCGATCCCGGCGCCCCGCGCAGGCGGGTGAGCGCCCGCC
>NZ_LSIX01000410.1:0-1331 GCF_001556475.1 Methylobacterium sp. CCH5-D2
GTACGGGCGCGCCCCGCCGAGACCGTGCGCGCCCGTACCGCCAGCACCAGCTTCGCGGCCCTGCCGCCCGCCCCCGAGAAGGCCGCGGCCGAGAAGCCCGGCGCGCGCCCGGCCCCTGCAGAGAGCCGCAAGGAGCCGGCAAAGCCCGCTGACGCCAAGGGGGAGACGTCCGAACACGCCAAGAGAAAGCCCGAGAAGGTTGTCGCCGCGCGCAAGCCCGCGCCTGCAGCCATCGCTTCGGCCGAGGCGGGGACCCAGCCGACAGCCTCTGCCGAGGCCGAGGAGACGGAGGTGTTCGGCATCAAGGTGCCGACGCTCGCCGCCACGGGCCGCAAGATCGGCGCGAGCGTCGAGGCGCTGGGCAACGCGGTGAAGGGCCTGCCGGACAAGTTCTGATCGCGCCGCCGACAGGCACGCGGCCTCACGCCGGCCGGCACAGGGCCCGCAACTGCGCGCGCAAGGGCGCTTCGTCGCGGAAGCGCAGCCGCACGGACAGCACGCGGGCCGCGAAGGCCGCCGGCAGGCGCACCGCATCCTTCTCAGTGGTGACGAGGTCCGCGCCGAGACGCGCCGCCTCGGCGGCCAGCGCCGCAAGGTCGCCCGCCGCGTAGGGATGGTGGTCGGGAAAGGCCCGGGTGGCGGCGACGTCCGCCCCGCTCTCCCGCACCGTCGCGAAGAATTTCTGCGGGCGGCCGATCCCCGCGAAGGCCAGAACGCGCCGGCCGGCGAGCGCGCCGGGCTCCGCGGCGAGCCGGGCGCGGTGCACGGGCAGGCCATGCCGCAGGGCGGCCTCCGCCACGGCCTCGCCCGGCCCGTCGCCGACCAGGATCAGCCCGGCAACATGCGCCCACTGGTCGGCCAGCGGGGCCCTGAGCGGCCCCGCCGGAAAGGGCAGACCGTTGCCGATGCCCGCGCCCGCATCGACCACCGCGAGGGCGAGGTCTTTGGTGAGCGAGGGGTTCTGCAGCCCGTCATCCATCACGATCACGTCCGCGCCCCCCGCCGCGCACAGGGCGGCGCCGGCCACCCGGTCGCGCGCGACGACGGCCGGGGCGCAGCGTGCGAGAAGGAGCGGCTCGTCGCCGACATCCGCGGCCCCGTGGCGCGCGGGATCGACCGCGACGGGGCCGGGCAGGCGCCCGCCATAGCCGCGGCTCAGGAAGGCCGGTCGGGCGCCGAGGTCGCGCAGGATGTCGGCGAGCGCCAGCGCCGCCGGGGTCTTGCCGGCACCGCCCAGGGTGAAGTTGCCGAGGCAGAGGACCGGGCAGGGCCCGCGCGCGCCGGGCCGCGCCATCCGGGCGGCGGTGAGCCGGCCGTAGAGGGCGCCCAGC
>NZ_LSIX01000411.1:0-8628 GCF_001556475.1 Methylobacterium sp. CCH5-D2
CGCCCCAGACCGGATGCCCGGTGATCGAGGATCCGCTCAAGGACCGGCCCGCGCCCGGCATCGGCGCGTGCATGACGCTTCCCTCGTCCGCGAAGAAGCCGCCGAAGCAGAAGCCCAACACGCCGGCGAACCAGATCGATCAGAGCGTCACGCTCGAGCCCGGCACCTATTGCGGCGGCCTGCAGATCACCAATAACGCGGTCGTGACGCTGCGGCCTGGGATCTACGTGATGAAGGATGGCCCCCTGATCGTGGACAAGTCCGCGACGATGACCGGCAGGGACGTGGCCTTCTACTTCACCGGGAACACGAGCGGGCTCGTCTTCGACAAGAAGACGACCATCAGCCTCACGGCGCCGACCACCGGCACGATGGCCGGCCTCCTGATGATGGAGGAGCGTGCGGTCGAGACACCCCTCGATCCGAGCGACGTGGTGGATGTCGATTACGGCGACACCATCGCGCCGACACCGCCGCCGCTCGGCCAGAGCAAGGCGATGCGGACCTACCGCATCATCAGCGACAACGCCCGCACCATGCTGGGCACGATCTACCTGCCGGCCGGGCGCGTGGTGATCGATGCGAAGCGCCCGGTGGCGGACCAATCCGCCTACACGGTCGTGGTGGCCCAGCAGGTCAACCTCTACGAGGGACCGAACCTCTACCTGAACGCCAACTACGACCAGACGAGTGTGCCGGTGCCCAAGGGCGTCGGGCCGATCTCGGGCAAGCTCCTGCTGTCGCAGTAGGCGCGGCCCGGCGCAGGTCCCGGCCCGGATCCTCGAGCGCACGGAGCGCGTACTCCGCGGGCCGGGAATCGCCGGAGCGGGGTTCCTGCGCCGGTCCGCCGCAAGAGTATTTATTTTGCTGTACGATCCGGGATCGGTTTCATCCGCCCGGTCGTTGATAGGGAGTTGCGGGTCGGCCGGCCCTGGGCCCGAGGGGAGCGTTCCATGATGCCCCAGACGTTCTTCCGGGTGACACTGGAAACGCAAGACGGCCGACGCGTCCTGCACGCGCCGGCCGAGCGCGAGGCCGCCCTCATGGCCGAGTCGGTGATGCGCCGCTACGAGGGAGAGACCCTCAGGGTGGGGTTCAGCATCGATTGCGCGGACCGCGAGGCGAGCCACCGCATCGCCTTCTACCTGACCGACCTGGCCCTCGAACTCGCGCTCGCCTGAGCGCCACGCGCGGGCGCCCCGGCGCCGGCTCGCCGATCGAGGTCGCGCCGGCCGTTCGGCCGCCTGCCCCGGACGACGGCCTGTCGGGCATGCGCCGGAGCGAGGCCGGGCTGACCTCGCAGCCGTCGATCTCGCGGACCACGGGCGGGCCTCCCGCCCCGAGCGCCGCATGCGGTCGAATACGGCAGCGTCGCATGCAACGTTTTCGCGCCGTCGCGACTTTCGTCCCGGTTTCTCTGAACGGATCGGAAGCACACCATGCTGGTACGCATCGTGACGTCTGTTGCACTTCTGGCGGGCGTGGCGAACGCCGCCCTGGCAGCGCCGATGTCCGCGGACGACAAGGCGCTCCTCCAGCAGCAATGCATGGGGGATTTCACGACGTTCTGCGGGGACATGCCGCCCGAGGACGGCCCGGAGACGCAGGCCTGCTTCGAGAAGAACCTGTCGAAGCTCTCACCCGGATGCCAGAACGCCATCCAGAGCTACAAGCAGGGCCGGAAGGGCTGAACGTCGGCGGCGGGGGCCGTGGCGGAACCGGAGGGCGGGCCCGGCACCGGAATTCGCCCTCTGCCCGCACCTCGGCAGGACGTTTGCCCCGAGTCGCACCGCCCGCGGAGATCGACCCTATTTCGCCGCGGGCTTGCGGAGGCGATGGACCTGCCAGGTCAGCATCATGCTCGCCGCCATCAGGGCGGCGTGCAGGAGGTGGAGGAGAAGCGCCCCGTCTTGCATCGGCTCGATCCCGCGGACCTGGCCGTGCCAGGATTGCGGGGTCTCTGGCAACAACCGGGCCAACGGCTCCGCCGCGGCGGCGCGCCCTCGCTCGAACCGGCGCGCGCGGCTAGGCCGGAACCGATTCCGCGGGTGCCACCGCCCTGGCCGAGAGGAGACGCGTCAGGGTCGCGAGCAGGTCGGTCTGGGTGATGATCCCGAGGACCCGCCGGTCGCCGTCGACGACGACCACCGCGTGCGTGCGGCCGTCCGTGAGCGAGGGGGCCAGCGAGACCACCGGCTCGTCCGGCCCGGTCGTCCGGGCCTCCGACATCACCTGCGCGATGCCGACATCGCCGTGCAGCGTCAGCTCGCGCAGGCCGAGCGTGCCCGCGAGCCGGCCGGCCCGGTCCACGACGGGCAGCGTGCGGATGTTGTGGGCGATCAGGAGTTCGCGCGCCCGCTCCGCACGCCCATCCAGCCCCACCGTCACCACGTCGCGCGACATCACCTCGCCGCAGGTGAGATCGCCCTGCGTCCGCACGAGCGCGCGAAGTTCGACCTGACGCAGAAGCCGGTCGATGTCGGCGCGGTCGATGTCCAGCGTCTCGTGCAGTTCGAGCAGGGCGGCGTCCACGTCCTCCGGCCGGAAGCCGACCCGCAGGGGCGCGGGCAGGTCCGCCGTCCCGTGGGTGTTGACCGGCGCCGCGACGGGAGCGTGCGGGTAGTTGCGGCGCGACACCTTGTGGAAGGCGACGCCGAGCGCGACCAGGATGACCGAGTTCACGCAGACCGGGAACAGCGGGAACAGGAAGCCCGCGGAGGTGACGGCCGGGCCGCCAATCAGCGCCGTCAGCGCGGCCGCGCCGCCGGGCGGGTGCAGGGAGCGGGTGAGCGACATCGCCGCGATGGCCAGCGAGACGCCGACGCCGATGGCGATGACCGGGTCCGGGATGAAGTGGGCGGCAAGCACCCCCATGAAGGCCGAGATCGTGTTGCCGCCGATGATCGACCAGGGCTGCGCGAGGGGACTGGCCGGCACGGCGAACAGCAGCACGGCCGAGGCGCCCATCGGGGCGACGATGAGCGGGATGTGGGGTCCCTGGCCGAAGACCAGACCGCAGATCAGGCCGGTCAGCGTGATGCCCACCAGCGCCCCCAGGCAGGCGACGAGCCGCTCTCTCAGGGTCGCCCCGGCCAGGATCGGTCTGAACAAGCGAAACCCGGACGCGGTGCCGGCCTCTCCGGTGCTGACCGTCTTGGACATCCGCGCGCGTCCCTCGCTCGCCGTCACCGATGCCGGAGCTGCCCGTTCCGCGGGCAGACGCTCGGACGGTCGGCACGGCATTCTGGTATACCAGAGTCCGGTTTACGGACGGCGGTCGAAATTGCAACCTGGAAAGGCAGGATGCCTGCTATCGAGGCATTCCTCGAGGCAGTCATCAAGGCAATGCGGGCGCCGACAGGACGGGCAGGTCCGGCCCAGCGTCCCGCCCGCCATTCGTTGAGATCGCGGTCGCGGCGGACTATGGATGCCGCCATGGAACTCCGAGCTTCGACCGAGCGACCCCCGGCGCCCTTCGCCCACAAACCGCCGCCGACCGGCAGGGCGGCGCCGTTCCTGCCGATGAGCCGCGCCGAGATGGCGGCACTCGGGTGGGACGCCTGCGACGTCGTCCTGGTCACGGGCGACGCCTACGTGGATCATCCCAGCTTCGGCATGGCGATCATCGGCCGGCTGCTCGAATCGCAGGGGTTCAGGGTCGGCATCATCGCGCAGCCCGACTGGCAGTCGGCCGAGCCGTTCCGGGCGCTCGGCAAGCCCAGGCTCTTCTTCGGCGTCACCGGCGGCAACCTCGACTCGATGGTGAACCGCTACACGGCGGACCGCCGGCTGCGCCACGACGACGCCTACACGGCCGGCGGCGAAGGCGGACGGCGTCCGGACCGCTGCACCATCGTCTACACGCAGCGCTGCCGCGAGGCCTACAAGGACGTGCCGATCGTGCTCGGCGGCATCGAGGCGTCGCTGCGCCGCATCGCCCACTACGATTACTGGTCCGACAAGGTGCGCCGCTCGATCCTGGCGGACGCCAAGGCCGACCTGCTGATCTACGGCAACGCCGAGCGCGCCGTGGTCGAGGTGGCGAACCGCCTCGCGGCCGGCGAGGCGCCGCAGGAGATCGACTCCGTCCGGGGCGTCGCCCTGTTCCGCCGCGTGCCCGGCCACTACACCGAGCTGCCCGCCGACGACCTCGATTCGGCCGACGAGGCCGCGGCCCGCCGGCCCGGCGACACCGTGATCCGGCTCCCCGCCTACGACGAGGTCAAGGACGACAAGGAGGCCTATGCCCGCGCCTCGCGCGTGCTGCACCGGGAAGCCAACCCCGGCAACGCGCGCCCGCTCGTCCAGCGCCACGGCGACCGCGACCTGTGGCTGAACCCGCCGCCGATCCCGCTCTCCAGCGACGAGATGGACGCGGTCTACGACCTGCCCTACGCCCGCGCGCCGCACCCGTCCTACGGCGACGCGAAGATCCCCGCCTGGGACATGATCAAGTTCTCGGTCACGATCATGCGCGGCTGCTTCGGCGGCTGCACCTTCTGCTCCATCACCGAGCACGAGGGCCGGGTCATCCAGAACCGCTCGGAGGGCTCGATCCTGCGCGAGATCGAGCGGATCCGCGACAAGACGCCGGGCTTCACGGGCGTGATCTCGGATGTCGGGGGGCCGACCGCGAACATGTACCGGATGGCCTGCAAGGACCCGAAGATCGAGGCGGCCTGCCGGTTGCCGTCCTGCGTCTTCCCGGACATCTGCCCGAACCTGAACACCTCGCACGACGACCTGATCCGGCTCTACCGCAAGGTGCGCGAGGTGAAGGGCGTCAAGAAGGTGATGGTGGCCTCGGGCGTGCGCTACGACCTCGCGGTCCGGAGTCCCGAATACGTCAAGGAGCTCGTGACCCATCACGTCGGCGGCCGCCTCAAGATCGCGCCCGAGCACACCGAGCGCGGGCCCCTCGACAAGATGATGAAGCCGGGGATCGGCACCTACGACCGCTTCAAGGAGATGTTCGACGCCGCCGCGAAGGAAGCGGGCAAGAAGTACTACCTGATCCCGTACTTCATCGCCGCCCATCCGGGCACGACCGACGAGGACATGATGCACCTCGCGCTCTGGCTCAAGAAGAACGACTACCGGGCCGACCAGGTCCAGACGTTCCTGCCCTCGCCCATGGCCACCGCCACGGCGATGTATCACACCGAGATCAACCCGCTGCGGGGCGTGCGGCGCGGCGGAGCCGAGCCGGTCGAGGCGATCAAGGGCCTGCGGCAGCGGCGCCTCCACAAGGCGTTCCTGCGCTACCACGACCCCGAGAACTGGCCCCTGCTTCGCGAGGCGCTGCGGGAGATGGGCCGCGCGGACCTGATCGGGCCGAGGCCGGACCAGCTGGTCCCGTTCTCGCAGCCGCCGGGAACGGGCGCGGGCGCGGGCAAGGCGGGCGGACCGCAACGGCCCGTGCGCCGCGCGGGTGGCGGGCCGCGCTTCACCACGAAGGGCGTGCCGCTGAGGAAGTGACGGCCTCGCGCGCCTGATCTCGGGGACGCTCCGGCGCCTCCCGCGGCAGGACGCGCGATCCGGGTCGTCCGTCGAGACCGTCAGCCAGATCCCCCGCCATGCTCGTCCTCATCGCCGCCGTCTTCGGCATCGCCGGCTTCGTGAAGGGCGTGATCGGCCTCGGTCTGCCCACCGTCTCGATGGGCCTGCTCGCGGTGGCGATGACTCCGCTGCAGGCCCTGACCATCGTCATCGTGCCCGCCATCGTCACCAACCTCTGGCAGACCTTCGCCGGCCCGTACCTGCCCGGCATCCTGCGCAGGCTGTGGCCGCTGCTCCTCGGCACGGGCTTCGCGATCTGGGGCGCGGGCGCGCTGATGGCGGGTCCCTACGCGCGCTACGCCACGATCGTGCTCGGGTTCCTCCTGGTGGTCTACGCCTGGCTCGGGCTGACGCGCCTGCAGTTCCGGACGCCACCCCGGAACGAGAAATGGGTCGGGGGCGTCGTCGGCCTCCTCACGGGCGTGATCTCGGCCGCCACGGGCATCCAGGTGATCCCGTCGATGCCCTACCTGCAGTCAATCGGGTTGGAGAAGGACGAGCTGGTGCAGGCGCTCGGCGTGTTCTTCACGGTGGCGACCCTGGCGCAGGCGTTCAACCTCACGAGCGTGGGCCTCCTCGACGCCTCGACGGCCCTGCCCGGACTCGTCGCCATGGGAACGGCCTTCGCGGGGATGTTCGCGGGCCAGGCGGTCCGCCAGCGGATGGACCCGGAGGGGTTCCGACGGTGGTTCCTGATCGCGATGCTCGTGCTCGGCCTCTACCTGACGGCCAGCACGATCGTGTCGCTGTAAGGCCGCGCCGGGTCGGGTTCACCCGCGGGGCCGCACCTCAACGGCGCGTCCCGGAGGCCGTCGCGTCGTCCGGCGGGCGCCCGGGCCCGGCATACATCAGGGTCGCCGCATCACCGCAGGCCCGCCACACCGGCAGGGACCCTTCCCGGACGAACATTGCGAACGCCTCGCTCACCCGCCCTTCGTCGAAGGTCTGCACGCCCGCGACGGCGCGGCCCACGATGCAGGCTCCCTCCGGTGCCCCGGCGACCGGCGGCCGGCTATCCATCGAGAACATCACCCCGGACCGATCCGGCCTCAGCGCGTCCGGCAAGCTGTCGATCCTGCGCCAGAGGCAGTGCCACCGGGCACAGGCGTCCGGCCGCTGCGCGTAGATACCGCAGGCCGCGCCGGTATTGTGCCCGCACAGGATGCCCGCGGGTTTGCCGAGGGCTTCGATTTCCAGGATGCTGCAGCACGCGGTGCACGGGCCGCATCCGCGCCCAGGCGCAAGGGTGCCGCCGGTTCGACGGGACGGCACGCGGCCGCGCTCACCCAACGGGCCGGGCCTGCCGCACGACCGCGACCTTGGTCTGCTCGATCATGCCCACGACGGCCATGTCGAAGGCGCGCTGATCGTTCGTCATGTCGGGCACGCGGTAGCCCGTCAGCGCAACCTGCAGGTCATCCAGGGCGGCCGCGCGCGCTTCCGCTCCCTTCTGGCACAGCGCGTAGTGGAGCAGCAGATCCTGTGCCGCGCCGAGATCCTCGCGCTTCCCGGCTCGGATGAAGGAGCGGAGGTCGCGGGCGCATTCGTCTCTGGAAATCATTCGGTACCATGGCACATGCGCGGCCGTGGCCCAAGCGGATGGCCGGCGGCGCGGGCCGATGGCGCGGGCCGATGGCGCCGTCACAGGAGCGTCGCGAGCGTCAGAAGCCCGGCAAAGAACAGGCCCGAGGAGGCGAGCACGCCCGCGATCTCGCGATGCTCGCGGATGAGGGAGCGGGAAGCAGCGATCATGGTCGACCGGATCGCGCCCGATTGGGTCGGGCTTGGGCTGAAAGCTTGACGCTTCGAAGGCAGGCGGGCCCGTCCACAGCGTCCGAGGCGGACCAGCGCCCCCGCACCGGCGGTCGCGGCCGTCCGCGCGGCGATCCCGCGTCAGGCGTTCCGATCCGGATCTAGCTGCGGCGCGGCCGCGGACGCTGCGCTGCAGCATTTTGCAAAGTCACCAAACCGATATAACAATCATTCCAACGCGGCTGCCATGTGGTATACCAAAGGCCGACCGCCGTCCGTGCGACCGATCCGGACCCTCATGTGCGGCTCGAACGAGTTTGAGTGAACGAGCAGGCCTGAGCATGAACGCCGAGCACGATGCAGCCTTCTGGGCGGACGCCGTCGCCGAGGCGTATGCGGCGGCCGCCAAGCCGCCGCTCACCCGGGACCTCGTCGATCAGGTCCGCGCGACCCTGCTCGAGGCTCTCGTCGAGCCTCTCGAGCCGGGGTTGCGGGATGACGCGCGGGCCGGCAAGGCAGACCGGTTGAACGCCGCCCTCGACGGCTTCGAGATCGAGCTTCGGGCGGTCGTCGGCCCCCGCATCGCGTCGCTGGACGAGACGAGCGGCGCGGTCGTCATGGAGCACCGGTCCGAGGCCGGGCAGCCGCTGCGCGCCTTCGGCGGGCAGTAGCCGCCCCACCTCAACCGTCCGTCTCAACAGCTGGAAATCAGATCGCATCATGAGTGAGGCTCCGGGGACTGTCAGGCAATTCGCGCATCCCGGCCGGGGCCGGGAGCGGGCGAGGCCGGTGCCGAAGGGGCGGCAGGTCGAGCCGCGCGCGAAGGTGGAGATCGAGGCGCTGCTCGGCGACCGCCCGCGCCAGCGCGACCTCCTGATCGAGCACCTGCACCTGATCCAGGACACCTACGGCCAGATCAGCGCCGCCCATCTGGCGGCTCTGGCCGACGAGATGCGCCTCGCCTTCGCGGAGGTGTTCGAGACCGCAACGTTCTACGCGCATTTCGACGTGGTGAAGGAGGGCGAGGCCGCCATCCCCCGGCTCACGGTTCGGGTCTGCGACAGCATCACCTGCGCGATGTTCGGCGCCGAGAAGCTCCTGGAGACCCTGCAGGCGGAACTCGGCGGCGACGTGCGCGTCGTGCGCGCGCCCTGCGTCGGGCTCTGCGACCACGCGCCCGCCGTCGAGGTGGGGCACAACTTCCTGCACCGCGCCGACGTGGCGGCCGTGAAGGCGGCGGTGGAGGCGCAGGACACGCACGCCCACATCCCGGCCTACACCGATTACGACGCCTACCGGGCCGAGGGCGGCTACGCC
>NZ_LSIX01000412.1:0-2081 GCF_001556475.1 Methylobacterium sp. CCH5-D2
CCCGCCTGCAACGGCTCGGGCAGCACCCGCACGTCGAGCCGCGGCTTGTACGCCCGCTCCACCTTCCACCCCCGCACGTGCAGCATGACCGCCCCACGGGCCATAGCGCGGTAGGGGGGCTTGCGCTTCATCTCGTCGATCACCGCCTGGACATCGACGTCCTCCTTGCCCTCCGCGCTGATCCGGTCGCAGACCTTGTAGACCCTCTGCTGCGGCGTCATCGCGAACCCCTCCGAACCTCAGGATAGATTGGCCGAACCTTGGTTAAGGTGCCCTGAAAATTCGAGGAACGGGAATGCGGAACGTTCCCCGTTCCCGTTCCTCGCGGATTCTCAGTTGATGCACGGCGGAGGGGTTCCCGTTAACCAACGGTCAACCATGATCCGCATCGCCCGCTTGACCACGGGCCCGCCCGCGTCCACCTGGGCCCCATGACGAACGTGCCCGCCTGTACCCGAATGAAAGCCGCGCGGGCCGCATAACGGCCTGCGCTTTAGGGCGCGTGCACCAGGCCCCATGGGCCGACCGAGGGCGAAGGCCCCGGGTATCGTCATCACCACGGCCTCGAAAACCGTGGGCATCGGAGGGCCGCAACATGCGCCTCTGGACACTATCCGACCTACATCAAGAACACGTCGCGAACGCGTGGGACCCTGCCGCGCACGTGCCGGCCGGGGGCTTCGACGCGGTCGTCATCGCAGGGGACGTCCAGGTTCCGCTCGTGCGCTCGCTCGAATGGATCGCCGAACGCTTCCATGGCGTCCCCGTGGTCTACGTGCCGGGAAACCACGACTTCTGGTGGGACCGCGGCGAGGTCCGCTACACCCTGTCCGACCAGGTCCGCCTCGGCCGGGCCGCCGCCGATCGCCTCGGCGTCCACCTGCTGATGGACGACGCCGTCACGATCGGGGGCGTCACCTTCGTCGGGGCGACGCTATGGACGGACTTTCGCCTCGGCGCCTTCGGCCTCCTCCACGGGCTGCGGTCGGCCGGCGGACGCGAGGGCATGCAGGACTATCGCCGGATCCGCACCGGGCCGACGTCCAGGCATCGCATCGAGCCCGAGGACGTCCTTCGCCTGCACCGCGCGAGCCGGGCCTACGTCCAGGGCGCGATCCGGCCGGCGCCGGAGCGCACCGTCGTGGTCACGCACCACGCACCGTCCCGGCGGAGTTTGTCCCCGCACGAGAACCTGGCGTGGTGCTACGCCACCGACCTCGATGACCTCATCGGGACGTGCCGCCCCGCCCTATGGGTCCACGGCCATGTCCACCGGCATGCGGATTACCGGATCCACGACACCCGCATCGTCTGCAACCCACGCGGCCACGTCGAGGAGGCCACCGGCTTCATCCCAGGTCTCGTCGTCGAGGTGCCCGACCGGCAGGCCGACGCCGACACGCAGCCGAGAACGAACGGAACGGAAGGAACGAACTGATGATCGACGTCCACGACGACCTGCATCTCGCGGTCGAATTCCTAAACCGCGCCGCGGTGATGCGAGACGAGATCGGCGTCACCGCGTACCGTCGGGCCATGCACCGGGCCCTCGTCGCCCTCGGCGACGCGGTCATCGACGAGGCGGAACGCATGGCCGGCGCCTCCGCCCGCGCCCCGAGCGGCACCGTGGTCCCGTTCGGCAGGACCTCGCGGGCGATCCGACGCTCAGGCGACGCCGCCGACCCGGAGGGTTCCAAACGACGGGCCGGAAGAGCGGATCCTTCCACCGGACCGGCACGATAATCCGTGATCCAACCGAATATCGGGCATCCGCCGAAGAGGTTCCGATCCGCTTAGACTTGGTCTTATAGCCGGTTATCCACAGATGCCAATAAAATATCCGTCAGATAGAATTTAATCTTGACGCGAATTCAATCGATACTGTAATCATCCCCCATCGCTCATCGAGCGACATACGCTCCCGGCACCGGCCGGAGCCCACACCGCCCTCGTAGCTGACGTTCGGGCGGCCCTCGCCCCAAGATGAAACCCCATGACCCATCGCCCCTCTGCGCCGAAACGCGCGCCCCGGCCTGTCCGCAGGCCCGCCCGGCCCGTCGGCATCGCCGCCCGGCCGCGCT
>NZ_LSIX01000413.1:0-545 GCF_001556475.1 Methylobacterium sp. CCH5-D2
GGGCGCGGCTTCCGGGCGCTGGACCGGACGGCCCGGCACGCCGGGGGCTTGGTTGGGAGCCGGGGGTGCCGCCGGCTGCGGAGCGCCGGGCGCCGCGCGCGGGGCGCCGTCCGGACGGTCCTGCCGCTCCTGGCGATCCTGCCGCTCTTGGCGCTCTTGGCGCTCTTGGCGCTCTTGGCGATCCGGCCGATCTTTGCGGTCCTGACGATCCTGACGGTCCGGCTGCCCGGGCGAGCCGGGCTCGGGCCGCGGCGCCGGCCGCTGCGGCGTGTCGGCATCGGGTGCCCGACGCTCCGGTGCCGCGGGACGATCCGGCGCGGTCTGCCGCTCGGGCGCGGTCTGTCGCTCGGGCGCGGTCTGTCGCTCGGGCGCCCGCTCGCGGGCCGGCGGCGCCGCGCGCTCGGCCGGCTCGCGGTCCGGCCGCTGCGGGCGCTCGGGCTGGCGCTGGGCAGGTGCGCGCTCTTCGCGGGGTTCCGGGCGGGGCTCGGGCCGCTCGCGGGCGGCCGGCGGTTGCGGCCGCTCGGGGGGTGCGGCGCGCTCGGGGC
>NZ_LSIX01000041.1:0-310 GCF_001556475.1 Methylobacterium sp. CCH5-D2
TGCAGCGCCTCGCGGTCGAGCGCCTTCGGCAGACGCACCAGGTTCGTGTAGCCCGACGCCTGCATCAGCGCGACCGCGCTGTCGTTGATCCCCTCCAACAGCAGGACGCGGATCCGGTCCTTGGGCAGGGAGAGCTTCTCGGAGAGCTGGTCGGCGGTCATCTGGGCGTCTCGCGGCGGCTCGGCCCTGTTCGGCCGGCAGCGATCGGGGAATCCGGTCGCACCGATAGGTGCGGGGCCTTCGCAACGCAACATCGGCGACGCGAGCCTGCCCCGCGCATCGGTGCGCCGGACGCGTCCGAGCCTTGCCC
>NZ_LSIX01000414.1:0-3178 GCF_001556475.1 Methylobacterium sp. CCH5-D2
CCCCGCCGGCCTCGGCCTGGGCGCGGGGCCCTACGTTCACGTCCTGCTGGCCAGCGGGCGGCGCCTGCCCGGCGCTGTGCCGCGCGCGGCCGGGCTGGCGGGGATCGAGACCGCCGCGCGGCTCGTCGCCGAGGCCGGGGGCGCGTGGCGCCTCCTCTCGGACGGGGGCGGCGAGGAGGGCTTCCTGGCCGAGATCTGGCTGCGGGCGGCCGAGCGCGCCGCGCCCGCCGAGCCGCCCGCCTGGGCCAGCGCCCTGCGGGTCCTGCTCGTGGAGAGCGACAGCCTCGTGCGCGCGAGCGTCGCCGAGGCGCTCGCCGAACTCGGCCACCGCGTCACGCAGGCGGCCTCGGGCGAGCACGCGCTGGCGCTGCTCGCCGAGAGCGACGCCTACGACGCGATGATCGCCGACCAGTCGATGCCGGTGATGACCGGCCTCCAGCTCGCCGCGACCGTGGTGGAGCGGCATCCCGGCATCCGCGTCATCCTGGCGAGCCCGCACGGGCACCTGCCGGCGGCGGCCCGCCGCTTCCTGCAGCTCGACAAGCCCTTCCGGCAGGAAGACCTCGCGGCGCTGCTCGGCGCGCCCGAGGCCCGCGCCGCCTGAGCGGCCCGCGCCCGGGACGCCGCCTCCGAACTTTCATACCCCGAAACTGATCAGCCGGCAGAGAGGCAGGTATTCCGGGCCGCGCGGCGCGATATTTTTCAGTCCGCGGGAAATGCTTGTTAACCCTCATCGCGGAGAAATCGGTGCGTTAGCGTGTGCGTATCCGGGAGCGAGCGGCCGTGGTTTCTCCACACCGGGATCAATCCGTCAGGACTTGTCTCAGGGTCGGTCTCGCGGGACTCGCCGTCCTCGCCGCCGCCCAGGCCCGCGCGGCCGACCTGCCGGTCTCCTCGGGCGGCGCGGACTGGTACACCGGCGCGCAGGCCCAGGCGGTCGACGACAGCTGGGCGGTCGCGGTCGACGGCTCGACCAGCATCACCTCGAACAGCTCGGCCTTCGGCTCGGTCACGGTCACGGCGGCGCTCGGCGCGCCCCCGACCGTGAGCGGCGCGCGGGTGCGCGTCGAGGGCATCGCCGGCACCTACTCCTATCCGGGCCAGCAGGTCGCCTCGCGGGTGACGGGCTACCAGCAGGAAGGCTCGCTGATGGGCGGCTACGAGTGGGTCTGGCGGGACGCCGCGCTCGCCGGCTTCATCGGCTTCAACGTGCGCAGCAACCAGCTCTCGATCCTCGATCCCGGCAACCCGGTGGTCGGCACCGGCGTCGGCTTCCGGGTGGCGGCCAACTTCTACGCCAACCCGACCGACCGGACCATGGTCTCGGCCTACGGCTCCTACTCGACCAAGTTCAACGCCTACTATTCCCGCTTCCGGGTCGGCTACATGGTCGCCGACGGCGTGTATATCGGGCCCGAGGCGCTGTTCCTCGGCGACGACTTCTTCCGGCAGTACCGCGTCGGCGCCCACCTGTCCGGCCTGAGCTTCGGGCCGGTGCAGATGTCGCTCGCCGTCGGCTACGTGCGCGACCGGATCCAGGGCACGGGCTATTATTCGAGCATCGAGGCGCGTGCCAACTTCTGAGCGGTCGGTCGCGCGCCGGGCAGGCCGCACGCTTGTGACAGGCTGCCCGCTTGTCCCGAGCCGGCGGAGAACGGATATGCCATCCATGTCCGGTCCGCGTCCCGTCTCCCGTCCCGTTCCCCTTCCCGCGCCGGTCGCCCGGTCCACGGCCCTGCCGCGGGGCCCGCGGTGCCCGGCGGCGTGAGCGATCCCTTCGCCTTCCTGCCCCGGGGCGGCACCACCGGGGACGAGATCCGCGCCCGCGACTGGGCGCGGACCCCGCTCGGCCCGGCGGAGACCTGGCCGCCGGCCCTGCGCAACGCGCTCTCGCTGATGCTCGAATGCCCCACGGCGATGTTCCTCGCCTGGGGGCCGGACCTGCTCTGCTTCTACAACGACGCCTACCGGCCGCTCCTCGGCTACCGGCTGCCGACCGCGCTCGGCCGCCCGTTCCGGGAGGTCTGGGCCAGCATCTGGGACGCGATCGAGCCCCTGGTCGCGGCCACGCTCGCGGGCGAGAGCCAGGTGCTGACCGACATGATGCTCGACCTCTCGCGCGACGGCCGCGCGGAGCGGAGCTGGTGGTCCTTCACCTACTCGCCCGTGCGCGACGACGCGGGCGCGATCGCGGGCCTGCTCTGCGTCACCGCCGAGACCACGGCGCGGGTGCTGGGCGAGGCCGCCTTGCGCGAGAGCGAGGACCATTTCCGACACACGGTCGAGCTGAACCCGCAGGTGCCCTGGACCTGCGATACGGCGGGCAACATCACCTCCTACTCCAACCGCTGGCTCGAGTTGACGGGGCAGGCGCCGGGCGAGCCGCTGGGCGCCGGCTGGGCGCGGGCGCTCCATCCCGACGACATCGCGCCGACCCAGGCGGTCTTCGCCGCCTGCCTCGCCTCGGGCGAGCCGGTGGACGTGGACTACCGGATCCGCGCCGCCCGCAGCGGCACCTATCGCTGGATGCGCGCCCGCGCCTACCCGCGCCGGGACGCGGACGGCGCGATCCTGCGCTGGTACGGCGTCGTCGAGGACATCCACGACCGCCGGCGCGCCGAGGAGCGCCTGCGCGAGGTGAACGCCGTGCTGGAGCGGCGCGTCGCGGAGGCGCTCGCCCAGCGCAAGCTCTGGGCCGACGTGTTCGAGACCACGGACGCGCTCGTCGCCGCGCTCGACACGGAGTACCGCGTGCTCGCGCTCAACCGGGCCTGCGCGGACGAGTTCGAGAGCCTGTACGGCGTGCGGCCCCGCATCGGCGACGACCTCCTCGCCCTGCTGGAGCCCTGGCCCGCGCACCGGGCGGCGACCCGGGCGGTTTGGGGGCGGGCGCTGGCGGGCGAGGACTTCACGGTCGTGGAGGCCTTCGGCGATCCCGACGTCCGGCGCGCGAGCTACGAGCTGACCTTCACGGCCCTGCGCGACGCGGAGGGGCGCCGGATCGGCGCCTTCCAGTACGGCACCGACGTCACCGAGCGCCTGCGCGAGCAGGAGCAGCTCCGTCAGGCGGAGGAGGCGTTGCGCCAGTCGCAGAAGATGGAGGCTGTGGGGCAGCTGACGGGCGGGGTGGCGCACGACTTCAACAACCTGCTGACCATCATCCGCTCCTCGGTCGAGT
>NZ_LSIX01000415.1:0-836 GCF_001556475.1 Methylobacterium sp. CCH5-D2
GGGGCCGGGGCCGCGTCCGCGCCGTCCACGAGCCCGCCGCCGATCTGGCGCGCCGGGATCTCGGCCTCCCGCATGGTGCGCGAGACCGTGTCGAACCACGGGATGCTGATCGCGTCGAGCGGGATCACCTCCGGGACGCCCGGCCGCACGTCCCACTGGTAGGTGGCGCGCGCCACCGGCCCCGTGGGCGTGAGGATGGTCTCGCGGGTCACCGGGCCCGCGAAGGTGATGATGCCGCGGGTGCGCATCACCGGGCGGGGCGGCAGGCCCTCGGCCACCATGCCCTGCGCCTCCACCGTCACGATCCGCCGCCCGGTCTCGCCCATCTTCAGCGTCTCGGGGTCGGGGCTCCAGGAATCGGTGACGCTGACGTCCCGGGCGGGCAGCCACCAGGGTTCCTTCACCTCGGGGCCGCCCGAACCTTGCGTCCAGGCGGCGACGGGGAGCGGGATCGGGTTCGAACGGACGTCGACGACCCGGCGGGTGCCGAGGTCGTTGACGGTGAGCCGGTGCACGAACGGGTCGATGGTGAAGTCGCCCGCGTGGTGCGGGAAGATCGCCACCGTGCGGTCGAAGGCGAGCCCGACCTGTCCGTCGGGCAGGCGCTCGCGCCGCCAGGTGTCGCGCCCGAGCTGGGTCCAGCTGAAGTTCGCGAGCGTCGGCTGCACCACCTCCTCCAGCAGGATCTGCTGGCGGTAGAGCCCGCGGATGCGCAGCAGCACCATCTCGCGGGCATAGGGCGCCGCGTTGCCGGCGCGCTCCGCCGTCACCGTGAGCGTGAGGTCGCCGGCCTCGATCTCGGCACGGGCCGGGGCGGCGAGGAGGAGGGGGAGGAG
>NZ_LSIX01000416.1:0-7495 GCF_001556475.1 Methylobacterium sp. CCH5-D2
ATCAACCAGGTGAGCCGCGAGCAGGTCGAGCTGCTGGCCCGCTTCCGCCAGGAGACCGACGAGGAGCGGCGCGAGGCCGTGAAGTCGGCGCTCCTCCTGTCCATCAACTGCATCGCCGTCGGCTTCGGCGCGACCGGGTGAGCCGGGACGCGGGACGGTCGCCGCGACCTGTCGCGCGCCGGCCGGCGATCCATGTTGTCACCGGAGCGCACGGCACCCCGGCTCCCGCGCGGCCCGCGAGCGGAACCAGAACCGTTACCAGGAGAGAGAAACACCGATGAGCTTCACCCTGATCCAGCAGGCCAAGGCGCGCCTGCACCGCTCCGAGCTCGCCGTGCCGGGCTCGAACCCGACCTTCATGGAGAAGTCGGCCTCGTCCGCCGCGGACGTGATCTTCCTCGACCTCGAGGACGCGGTCGCCCCCGACGACAAGGAGCAGGCCCGCAAGAACATCATCCAGGCCCTGAACGAGATCGATTGGGGCACCAAGACCATGATGATCCGCATCAACGGTCTCGACACCCACTACATGTACCGCGACGTCGTCGATATCGTCGAAGCCTGTCCGCGGCTGGACATGATCCTGATCCCCAAGGTCGGCGTGCCCCAGGACGTCTACGCGATCGACGTGCTCGTCACGCAGATCGAGCAGGCCAAGAAGCGCGAGAAGAAGCTCGGCTTCGAGGTGCTGATCGAGACCGCGCTCGGCATGGCCAACGTCGAGGCGATCGCGACCTCCTCCAAGCGCCTCGAGGCGATGTCCTTCGGGGTCGCCGACTACGCCGCCTCCTGCCGCACCCGCTCGACCGTGATCGGCGGCGTCAATCCCGATTACTCGGTGCTCACCGACAAGGACGAGGCGGGCAACCGCGAGACGCACTGGCAGGACCCGTGGCTGTTCGCCCAGCAGCGCATGCTGGTGGCCTGCCGCGCCTACGGCCTGCGCCCGATCGACGGCCCGTTCGGCGACTTCTCGGACAAGGACGGCTACCTCTCGGCCGCCCGCCGCTGTGCCGCGGCCGGCTACGAGGGCAAGTGGGCGATCCACCCGAGCCAGATCGAGCTCGCCAACGAGGTGTTCACGCCCTCCGAGAAGGAGGTCGAGAAGGCCCGCCGCATCCTCGTCGCCATGGAGGAGGCCGCGAAGGCCGGCCGCGGCGCGGTGGCCCTCGACGGCCGCCTCATCGACATCGCCTCGATCCGCATGGCCGAGGCGCTGATCGAGAAGGCCGACGCGATGTCGGGCAAGTAGGACCCGGGCGGATCTTTGGGGGCGGCCGCCGGAGCGATCCGGCGGCCGCCACCGTTTCAACGGAGGCGCCGGTTCGGCGCCCGACACGGGAGAGCCAGCCATGCACGTGACGATCGAACAGGCCGAGACCGCGATCCGCGCCGCCCGCGACAAGGCGGTCGAGCTCGGCACGCAGATGTGCATCGCGGTGGTGGATTCGGGCGGCAACCTGAAGGCGTTCTACCGCATGGACGACGCCTGGGTCGGCTCGATCGACATCGCCCAGAAGAAGGCCAAGACCTCCGTGTTCTTCGGCATGAAGACCGGCCAGATCGGCCAGCTCTCGCAGCCCGGCGGCTCGCTCTACGGCATCGAGCACTCCAACGACGGGCTGATCACCTTCCCGGGCGGCATCCCGATCGTGGACGCGGACGGCGTGATGTCGGGCGCGATCGGGGTCAGCGGCTCGACGGTGGAGAACGACGACGCGGTCGCCCAGGCCGGCGCGCAGGCGATCGGCAAGACGGAGCTGCCGGCGCACCCCTGGCGGACCTGATCCCGGCCGGCGCACCGTCCCGCAACCGCCGGTTAAGGCTACCGCCCTATGACGGGCCCATCAGCCAGCCACCGGTCGGGGAGCGCGACGATGAACCGTGAACAATTCGCCGAAGCCCTGCGACGCCTCGTGGCGACCCAGGTCGAGGACATCGAGCGGGCCGTCAAGGACGGCCACAAGACCATCGCGCTGAACGAGCTGGCGGACCTCAACCGCCAGCTCAAGGCCTTCGCGGCGGCGCTGAAGAAGGCGCCGGCCCGGGCCTGACGGGACGCGGGCCCGAAACGCCTCGAAGCCCCCGTCCGGATCGCCGGGCGGGGGCTTCGTCGTTCGAGGCCTACCAGCGCGGCCCGCCCCAGCGGCCCCCGGGCCCATCGGAGAAATCGCGCGGCGGCGGGTCGAAGCGCGGGCGGCGCGGGGGACCGAGATCGTCGGGCTCGTCGCAGACCCGGACCCGGCGGATCACCGGCTCGCCGTCGGCGTCGAAGCGGCGCTTCACGAAGACCCGGCAGGGTGGTGCGAGATCCGGCCCGGCCGAGAAGCGCGGGAAGCGGGGCGGCGGCCGGCGCCCGTAATCCTCCTCGAAGCCCGGGCCGCTTCCCGGCCCGAAATCCGGGCGCGGGCCGTAGGGCCCGTCGAAATCGGCCGCCTGGGCGGCGGTGCCGGCCAGCACCAGGGCAAGCAGCCCGAGGGTGCGGAGGCGAGGCGAGGGGAGGCGCGACATGGACATCCTCTGATGCCGCGTGGCCGGCGAGGCGCCGGGCCATCGGTGAGGATGGTGTCGCACGGGGCGCCTGAACGGCGCGGGAGCGGTCCCGTTCGGCGCCGTTCAGGCACCGGGACCGGCGGCCCCGGCCTACCGGTCGCTCGGGGCCGCCGCCGGGTCGCCGTCCGCGAAGGAGCCGCCCGCGCTGAACAGCTTGCGCAGGAAGCCCGGCGCCACGGCCGAGAGGGGGTTCACGCTGACTTCCGGAGAGGCCAGCCGCCCCTGCACCCGGAAGTTGACCGCGAACAGGCCCTCGTTGTGCCCACCCGCCAGCAGGGGCCCGAACAGCGGCACCTGCGCCACCACGTTGTTCAGCCCGTAGAGCGGCACGAAGGTGCCGTTGATGTCCGTGCGCTCGCGGCCCGTGTCGAGGAAGCCCGAGAGGGTGAAGCCGAGCGCCGCGTTCGAGATCGCCGCGTCCGAGAAGTCGACCCGGCTGCCCGAGCGCACGAAGTTCGCCCGCATCCGGTCGAAGGTCACCTCGGCCGCCTGCTGGACCGCGGGCCGGCGCCGACCGCGGGCGTCGACCGTCTCCGGGATGTCCGGGCCCCGGGCCATGATGCTCGAGAGCGCGGGCTCGTTGCGCAGCGTGAAGCTGCGGATCTGGACCACCCCCGCCTGCGGCCCGTCGTTCAGGTTGATCCCGGCGCTGAGCTTGCCGCCGAACATCCGGCGGTAGATGTCCACGAAGCGCAGCGTCGCGCCCGCATCCGCCGTCTCGACCGAGAGCACCGGCACGCCGCGCTCCCCCTTGGTCACGCTCGCCGCGAAGGGGGCGGAGCGGAAGCGGCCCGCGATGGTCGCTGCGCGCAGGTCCTTGCCCCGCAGCGAGAGCTTGAGGCTGGCGTTGGTCAGCGCCTCCTCGTTGTGGCCCGTGAGGATGCCGAGGGTGATGTCGGCGTCGATGTCCTTCGGAGCGGTCTCGCGGCCGCCCCGCTGTTCGGGCCCGGTCAGCGACTTCAGGAAGGGCCGCGCGTCGGCGACCGCGCCTCGCACGGCGACGCGGTAGCCCGAGCCGTTCCGGTCGACCACGACCCGCATGTCGTCGCCGGGCGAGAGCTTCACGCCGGAGAGTTCCGCCCGCTCCAGGCCGCCGTCGCCGAGGCTGGCGCTGCCGCGGGCGGAAGCCGTGCCGGCATCGAGCACGATGTCGCGCAGCTCCGCCCCGCCCTGGGTCTCGGAGAGGCTGAAGCCGAGGCGCCCGGCCTTGCCCGCGGCCTTGGTGAAGCCCGGCAGCAGCCCGTCGATGCCCGCACGCGTCAGGTCGGCCTCGACCCGGACCGGCGCCTTGCCCGCCCGCCCGAGCGGGACCACCGCCCGCACCGGGATCGTGCCGCTGAGCTGCGGGGCGGTGGGCAGGCCCTTCTTCGCCCGCACCGCCTCGTCGAGGGCGAGCCCCACCTGCACCTCGCCGCCGCCCGAGCGGGGCTGGCGCAGATCGACCGTGATCGGCGCGCCGAGCACCCGCGCGTCGCCCTTCAGGCTGAAGCCGTCGCGGCCGTAGGCGACGGCGAAGCGGCCGGACTCGAGCCGATCCTTGCCCACCACCTTGTCGACCGAGAGGTCGGAGAGGGTGCCGGAGATCGCGACCGGCAGGTCGGGCAGGTCGGGGATGTGCTTAAGGTTCAGCGGGAAGGCGATCTGCAGGTCGGCCGCGCCCCGGACCGTGGCCGGGTCGAGGTCGGCGCCCGACAGGCTCTTGAACATCCTGGTCTGGAGGAGGGCGGCGAGCGCGTCGGCGCCGCCGCCGAGTCGCAGGCCGATCTGCGCCACGACCGTGTCGGGGGTGATCTCCGGGATCACGAAGCTGCCGTCCGAGATGGCGAGCATGCGGCCGTCCGCCATGCGCAGATCCGCGGTGACGTCCCGGATCCGGGTGGTGCGGCCCGTGATGGTGCCGGCCACGCGCCCGCGCGTGAGGGGCGGCGCGTCGGGGGAGACCTCCAGGGCCGCCTCCGAGACCTGGAAGTCGATATGCACCGCGTTGTCGGGCATCGGCTCGCCGCGGGTCGCGGCGGCGAGTTCCGAGCCCGACATGTCCACCCGGATGTCCACCCTGTCGATGCGCCCGCCGCGCAGCGCGTCCACGAGGTAGTTGCGCGCGCCCGGCGCGATGTTCTCGGGCCAGAGCCGCAGGCCGGTGCGCACCTCGCTGTCGGTCGCCCCGATGTGGAGCGTCAGCCCGTCGTCGTCGGCGCTGGTGCCGAGCGTGCCGCCGAGCTGGCCCTTCACGCCGGGGCCCGAGAGGGTCAGCGCGTCGATGCTCAGGCCGCCGGCCCGGCCGGAGAGGCGGGCGTCCAGCGCCCCGATCACGACCGGCGCGTCTTTCGGCGCGGCGCCCCGCAGGGTGCCGTCGCGGCCGGAGAGCGTCGCCGTCCAGGCGGTGTCGGCGCCGGCCGGGCTCGCCTGCCAGAGGCCCGACAGGCGGACCGTGTTGCCCGCGCCCCGATAGTCGAGGCTGCCGAGCGTCATGGCGCGCTTGGCCTCGTCCCAGCTCGCCTGCGCGGTCAGGCTCTCGACCGTGACGGGGTTGAAGTCCTTCTCCTCGATGAGCAGCGAGCCGTCGCCGGTGCGCAGGCCGAGCTGCAGCGTCTCGATCCGCCCGTTCAGGAGGGCGGCGTCGGCCCGGGCCGAGAGCTTGAGGTCGGTCGTCACCGGCAGCTTCGACTGGCCGGAGAGCAGCAGCAGGTCGGTGACCGGCAGGTCGTCGAGGGTGATGATGCCGGTGCGGCGCCCGTCCGCGGCCTCCCGCAGGGTGCCGCCGAAGCGCCACTGCCCGTGCGGCCCGTCGATGCGCAATTCGAACAGGCGCGCGTCCTGGGTCGCGTCGCGCCCGAACAGGCCGTTGACGCGCTCGAACACCGCCTTGGCCTGCCCGTCCTCACCGACGAGCGTCAGGCGCGCGTTGGTGACGCGGGCCCGGTCGAGCGCGCCGACGACGCCTGCGGGATCCAGCACCACGCCGAAGATCGAGGCGATGCCGGCCGAGAGCGGCGAGACCGTGCCGCGGGCGGTGTCGACGCTCGGCAGGGTCTGGGGCGTGCTCGCCTGCGCGGCGTCGGGCGACGCGAAGGCGATCGAGCCGTCGTGGTGGACGAGCGCCGTCATCTGCACGTCCCGGAACTCGATGGAGCGCGGCTGCACGGCGAGCCGCAGCAGGCCCCAGCCGTCGAGGCTCACCACCGCGAGCGGCGCGCGCACCACCAGCGCGCCCTGCGGGTTGCGGATGTCGAGCCCGGCGATGCGGAGCGCCAGCGAATGCTCGGCGTCGAGTTCGAGGGAGGAATCGTTGAGGTCGATGCGCCAGCCCGGCCCGATCCGCTCGGCCACCGCCGCGGCGACCCGTCCCGAGAAGGCATCGAGGCTGATCGGGCCGGCGGCGAGCCGCAGCCAGACGAGGCCGCCCGCCAGACCGACGAGCACGACCAGGCCGAGCATGGTCAGGCCGCAGGCGAGGCCCCAGCGGCGGCCCGCCCGGGGCGGCGTCAGTCCCTCGGGTGCGTCAACCATCGAGACCTTGTATCGAGACCAAACGTCGAAGCGTGACCGCTGGATCGGAACGCGGGCTCATTTTAAGAGCGCGGTCGATCCCGACCCGGTCGGCTGTCGAACCCGCTGTTTCGGGGTCTTTCCCAGGCACACCATCAATCGGCCGAAAGGAAGGCACGATGTCCCTCACCGTCGGAGATCCGGCCCCGGATTTCACCCTGCCGGGCTCGTCCGGACAGAGCATCGCGCTTGCCGCGATGCGCGGTCACAAGATCGTGCTCTACTTCTACCCGAAGGACGACACGAGCGGCTGCACCCTGGAGGCGCAGGGCTTCAACGCGCTGCTCGCCGATTTCGAGGCCGCCGACGCGCGGGTGGTCGGCCTCTCGCCGGACCCGGTGAAGAGCCACGACACGTTCTGCGGCAAGTACGGGCTCCGGTTCCCGCTCGCCTCCGACGAGAGCAAGGAGACGCTCCGGGCCTACGGCGTCTGGGTCGAGAAGAGCATGTACGGGCGCAAGTACATGGGTGTCGAGCGCACCACCCTGCTCCTCGACCGGGAGGGGCGGATCGCCCGGATCTGGCCGAAGGTGAAGGTGCCGGGCCATGCGGAGGAAGTGCTGGGCGCGGCCCGCGACCTCGCCTGAGCGGTCCCCCGGGCCGTCTCGGGTGGGCCCGGGCGGGGCGGCCCTTTCGGGCTTCCTTAACCCTAACGGAGCCTGATGGGGCCGCGAGATGCGAACCCCGCCGCCCATGCGCCACCACGAGACATCGCCGGAACGAACCCGATCCCAGCGCGGCCCCGCGCTGCTCGCCTGCGGGCTCGGGCTGGCGATCCTCTGGGCCGGGGCGGCGACCTACGGCCTCGTCTTCCGCGACGACGCTCTGGCCCGCCTGTTGAGCGGCCAGGGCGGGATGCAGGCGGCCTACGAGGCGCGCATCGCCGCGCTCGGCGCCGAGATCGAGCGGGACCGCGAGACGCTCGCCGCCCGCACCGATCTGGAGCGCCGCCTCTCGGCCGCCCTGGAACGCCAGGCCGAGCTGGAGCGGCGCCAGTCGGTGCTCGGGCGCCTTCCCGGCCTCGCCCCCCCGCCGGCCGGGGAGGAGCGGCCCGCCCCCGACGCCTTCGAGCTGCGCGGCGAGGGCGAGCCCCGGGCCGGGCGGCGAGCCGAGCGGGCCGCCGTCCGGCTCGCCGGGCTCGAATCCGGGCTCGACGCCGTGCAGGCGGCGCAGGCCCGCGCCCTCGGCCGGGTGGTCGACGGCGCCGCGCGGGACGTGCGGCACCTGCGCGGCGTGATCCGCGGCGCCGGGCTCGACCCTGCCCGGTTCGCGGGCGCGGCCTCCGCCGTCGGCGGCCCGCTCGTGCCGCTGCCCGGGGGCGACTTCCCGGGGATGCTGGAGGCGGCGCAAGCGGCTCTCGGCGAGGCCGAGCGCCTGCGCCGGAGCACGGAGA
>NZ_LSIX01000417.1:0-9361 GCF_001556475.1 Methylobacterium sp. CCH5-D2
GGCGGCGCCCCGCACCTCGGCCGGATCGAGCCCGGTGAATTGCTGCTGGTTCTCCGGCGCGTGGCGCTCGTCGGCGACGAAGCGGGCCCAGGACTCGAACTCGGCCAGATCGCAGCGCTCGCGGACATAGGCCTCGTCGATCAGCCCCTCGGTGACGATGACGTGCGCCAGGGAGTTGATGAAGGCGACGTTGGAGCCGGGCTTCAGGGGCAGGTGGAAGTCCGCCTTGATGTGGGGCGACTTCACGAGGTCGATCTTGCGGGGATCCGCGACGATGAGCTTGGCGCCCTCGCGCAGGCGCTTCTTCATGCGCGAGCCGAAGACCGGGTGGCCGTCGGTCGGGTTGGCGCCGATCACCAGGATCACGTCGGAATGCGCCACCGAGGCGAAGTCCTGGGTGCCGGCCGAGGTGCCGAGCGTCGACATCAGGCCGTAGCCGGTCGGCGAGTGGCAGACGCGGGCGCAGGTGTCGACGTTGTTGTTGCCGAAGGCCGCGCGCACGAGCTTCTGGACGAGGTAGGCTTCCTCGTTGGTGCAGCGCGACGAGGTGATGCCGCCGACCGAGTCTTTTCCGTATTTCGCCTGGATGCGCTTGAACTCGCTGGCCGCGCGATCGATGGCGACCTCCCACGACACCTCCTGCCACGGATCCGTGATCTTCTCGCGGATCATCGGCTTGGTGATGCGGTCCTTGTGGGTGGCGTAGCCGTAGGCGAAGCGGCCCTTGACGCAGCTATGGCCCTCGTTGGCCTTGCCTCCCTTGTAGGGCACCATGCGGACGACCCGCTCGCCCTGCATCTCGGCCTTGAACGAGCAGCCGACGCCGCAATAGGCGCAGGTCGTGACCTCGGCGTGCTCGGGCTGGCCGAACTCGTGGATCGACTTCTCCTGGAGGGTCGCGGTCGGGCAGGCCTGCACGCAGGCGCCGCAGGAGACGCACTCCGATTCGAAGAAGTTCGTCGGACCCGCGGCGACGCGGCTGTCGAAGCCTCTCCCTGCGATGGTCAGCGCGAAGGTGCCCTGCACCTCCTCGCAGGCGCGGACGCAGCGGTTGCAGACGATGCACTTCGACGGGTCGTAGGTGAAGTAGGGGTTCGACTCGTCCTTCGGCAGGTACTTCTCCGAGGTCGGCCGGACGTGGTTGTCGCCCTCGTAGCCGTAGCGCACGTCGCGCAGGCCCACGACGCCGGCCTGCGTCTGCAGCTCGCAATCGCCGTTGGCCGCGCAGGTCAGGCAGTCGAGCGGGTGATCGGAGATGTAGAGCTCCATCACGCCCTTGCGGAGCCGGTGGAGCTTGTCCGACTGCGTGTGCACCACCATGCCGTTCTCGGCAGGCGTCGTGCAGGAGGCGGGCGTGCCGCGCCGGCCCTCGATCTCGACGAGGCAGAGGCGGCAGGAGCCGAAGGGCTCCAGGCTGTCGGTGGCGCAGAGCTTCGGGATCTGCGTGCCCGCGTTCATCGCGGCCGCCATCACCGAGGTGCCGGCCGGGACCGTCACCGACATGCCGTCGATCGTCAGCGTCACGGTCTGCGCATTGACGCGGATCGGCGTGCCGTAGTCGATTTCCTTGATCAGGCCCATCGACACCTCCTCACTCGGCCGCGACCGGGAGGTCCCCGGCGCGCCTGAAATCCTCGGGGAAATGGGTGATCGCGCTCATCACGGGCATCGGGGTCAGCCCGCCCATGGCGCAGAGCGACCCGTCGGTCATGACCTCGCAGAGGTCCTCGACCAGCTTGAGGTTCTGGTCCGGCCGGATACCGGAGATCACCTTGTCCATCGTCTCGACGCCCCGCGTCGCGCCGATGCGGCAGGGCGTGCACTTGCCGCAGGACTCGGTGGCGCAGAACTCGAAGGCGAAGCGGGCCTGTTTGGCCATGTCGACGGTGTCGTCGAAGACCACGATGCCGCCGTGGCCGACGAGGCCTTTCTTCGCAGCCATCGCCTCGTAGTCGAGGGGTGTGTCGAGGAGTTCGTCGGGGAAGTAGGCGCCGAGCGGGCCGCCGACCTGCACGGCGCGGACCGGACGCCCGGAGCGGGTGCCGCCGCCGAAATCCTCGATGACCTCGCGCAGGGTGATGCCGAAGGCCATCTCGATCAGGCCGCCGTGCCGGATATTGCCGGCGAGCTGGATCGGCAGGGTGCCGAGCGAGCGGCCCATGCCGTAATCGGCGTAGGCCTTGGCGCCGTGCTCCAGGATCCAGGGCACGGCCGTGAAGGTCATCACGTTGTTGACGAGCGTCGGCTGGCCGAGAAAGCCCTTCAGCGCCGGGATCGGGGGCTTGGCCCGCACGATGCCGCGGCGGCCCTCCAGGCTCTCCAGGAGCGAGGTCTCCTCGCCGCAGATATAGGCACCGGCACCGAGCCGGACTTCGAGATGGAAGGCCTTGCCCGAGCCCAGGACGTTCTCGCCCAGTACTCCGGCCTCGATGCCGTTGGCGATGGCCTCCTTCAGCGCTTGATAAGCCTGCGGATACTCGGAGCGCAGGTAGATGTAGCCGCGCGTGGCGCCCGTCGCGATGCCGGCGATCGTCATGCCCTCGATGAGGTTGAAGGGGTCGCCCTCCATCATCATCCGGTCGGCGAAGGTGCCGGAATCGCCCTCGTCGGCGTTGCAGACCACGTATTTCTGGTCGGCCTTCGCCAGCATCACCGTGTTCCACTTGATGCCGGCCGGGAAGCCCGCGCCGCCGCGGCCGCGCAGGCCCGACTCGCGCACCTCCGCGACGATGCCCTCGGCGTCCTTGGCCAGAGCCGTCTCGAGCCCGCGATAGCCGCCATGCGCCCGGTAATCCGCAACCGAGACGGGATCGACCACGCCGCAGCGGTGGAAGGTCAGGCGCTGCTGCCGGGCGAGGTAGGGGATTCTCTCCGGGTCGCCGAGGCGCAGGGCATGCTCCCCGCCGGTGGTCAGGCCGGCATCGAGCAGGGCGTCGACGTCCTTCGGGGTGACCGGGCCGTAGGCGATCCGGCCCTCGGCCGTCTCGACCTCGACCATCGGCTCCAGCCAGAACAGGCCGCGCGAGCCGGTGCGCTTGACCGTGATGTCGAGGCCGCGGCGCTCGGCCCCGGCGAAGAGGGCGCGGGCGACCCGGTTGGCGCCGAGCCCGAGCGCGACGGCGTCGCGCGGAACGGTGATCGTGACGCTCACTGGCGCACCTCCGTCAGGGTGGCCTCGAGGGCGTCGGCGGTCAGGTGGGCGACCGGCTCGCCGTCGACGAGGGCGGCGGGACCGTTGGCGCAGAGACCGAGGCAGTAGACCGGCTCGACGGTGCAGGAGCCGTCCGCCGTGGTGCCGTGCCACTCCGTGCCGAGGCGCCGGAGGATGTCGGCGTGGAGCTTGTCCGAGCCCATGGCCTGGCAGGCCTCGGCGCGGCAGAGCTTCACCGTGTGGCGGCCGGCCGGCGCGCTGCGGAAATCGTGGTAGAAGGTGATGCAGCCGTGGACCTCGGCGCGCGACACATTCAGCGCGTCGGCGATCAGCGGCACGGCCCCCGCATCGACGTAGCCGAAGGTCTCCTGCAGCGCGTGCAGGATCGGCAGCGTCGCTCCTTCCAGATGGGTGTGCTCGGCGATGATCCCGGCAGCGCGCGGGGCGCTCCAAGGCTCGAAACGCGGCATCGTTTCCTACCTACATTGTTCCTGTTCTAAGACCCGAGAGGAACAGAAATGCAGGTGGGCTTCAATCAAGCGCTCAGGTGGTTCGACAAAGGACGCCTGTCAGCCTGTCACTTCGCCCCTGAATGCGCCGGTTTCGGTGGCGGATGGCCGGGCCGGACGGCGGGCGTCCCCGCCGCCATGGGGTCGGGAGCGGATCAGCTATGCAATAAAGTGCAGAGTGGCTGTATGGTTCCGGTCGCTGGCGCCCGATCAGAACTCCATGTCGAGCTCTTCAATCTCCTCCGGCTCCTCGGCGGCCGCTTCCGCCCATTCCGCCATCAGGGGCCAGCGCAGGATCGTGTCGCGATAGGCGCCCGCGCGCGGCGGCAGCGCCACGTCGTAGGTACGGAAGCGCGTGCAGACGGGGGCATACATCGCGTCGGCCAGCGTCGGACGCTCGCCGAACAGGAAGGGGCCGTCGTAGCGGGCGAGGCAGTCGTCGAAGATCGTGACGATGCGCTCGATGTCGCCCCGGGCGCCGTTGAAGATCGGGAAGTTCGGGTGGAAGGCCTTCAGGTTCATCGGCAGGGCCGAGCGCAGGTTGATGAAGCCGCCGTGCATCTCGCCCGCGATGGAGCGGCAATGGGCGCGCGCGGCGGGGTCCTTGGGCAGGAAGCCTGCTTCGGGGAAGGTCTCGTTGAGGTACTGCGCGATGGCGAGCGTGTCCCAGACCACGATGCCCTCGTGGCGCAGGCGGGGCACGAGGAACGAGGGCGAGAGGTGGAGCAGCTCGGCCCGGCTTGCGGCGTCGTCGCCGGCCAGGATCTCGGTCGCGAAGTCGAGCCCGGCCATCCGGCAGATCAGCCAGCCGCGCAGCGACCAGGACGAGTAGTTGCGGCTGGAGATCGTCAGCGTGGCCGTCATGACCGTGCCTCCCGGATGATCGGTTCTTTCCGATTCGCCGCATCCAAGACTCGTGCCGAACCGGCCGCGGAGGCAAGCGGGGCGGGTGCGTTGCGCAGAGATGTCGCGGATTCCAAAGGTCGAGACCTTTGGCGGGTGCAGGGTGGAACCCTGCATTTGGCCCGTCGGCCCCGGCAAAGCCGGGACCGGCGAGCCAATCCCGGGGCTGCGCGCCCCGGGACCCCGCCCAAGGGGCAAGCCCCTTGGGGATCCCAGGATCAGTCCCGCTTGAGCAGCGCGGCGACTTCCGCCTCCTCGGCGGGGCTCAGGCCGCGCTCCGGCGCGGGCGCCCGGCGGCGGGCGAGGCGCCAGATGCCGAAGCCGCCGAGCAGCACGGCGAGCAGCGGCGTCGCCCAGAGCAGCAGCGTGTGCAGCCCGAAGACCGGGCGCAGCAGCACGAACTCGCCGTAGCGGCGCACGATGAAGTCCTCGGCCTGCTGGTTGGTGTCGCCGGCCTTCAGCCGGTCGCGCACCAGCACGCGCAGGTCCTTGGCGAGCGGCGCGTCGGAATCGTCGATCGACTGGTTCTGGCAGACGAGGCAGCGCAGGCCCGCCGAGATCTCGCGGGCGCGGTGCTCCAGGGCGGGGTCCGGCAGGACCTCGTTCGGCTGCACGGCGCGCGCCGGGCCGGCGGCGAGAAACGCCGCGAGCAGGAGGGCCGCGCGCCTCATTCGGCCGGCACCGCGTTGGGCACGGGCTTGGCCTTCGCCCGCACCGGCGCGCCGACGCGCATGCGCCGGTCGGTGAGCGAGACGCCGCCGCCGAGCGCCATGATCACGGCGCCGATCCAGATCAGCAGCACGAAGGGCTTGTAGTAGAGGCGCAGGCCCACGCCGTCCGGCTGGATCTCGCCGAGGCTGGCGTAGACTTGGCTCGCGCCGACCGTGAGCAGGCCCGATTCCGTCACCGCCATCTGCCGGCTCGGGTAGAAGCGCTTGCCGGTATCGACATGGCCGACCACGTCGCCCGCCGCGGTGCGGATGGTCAGGAAGGCCGCGGTCTCCTCGTAGTTCGGGCCGGGCCGGGGCGCGACCCGGTCGAGGGTGGCGACGTAGGGACCGGCGGCCAGCGTGCCGCCGGGCTTCAGCGTGGCCAACCCCTCGGTCGCCCACCCTTGCGCGGCGATGCCCAGCACCGCGACGCCGACGCCCGCATGCGCCAGGGCCGTGCCCCAGGCCGAGCGCGGCAGGCCGGTGGCGCGCCGCCAGATCAGGCCGGCGCCGCGCACCCGGTTCGAGCCGTAGCCGCGGGCGCGCGCGACGATCTCGAGCGCGGAGCCGACGATCAGGTAGGCGCCGAGCCCGACGCCGACGGGAGCGAGCACCGGCCCGCCCCAGGTCAGCGCCAGCGCCGCGAGCCCGACCACGAGGGCGGCGGCCAGCGCGGCGAACAGGCGCTGGCTCGCGGCCAGCACGTCGCCGCGCTTCCAGGCGAGTGCCTGCCCGAAGGGCACGATCAGCAGGAGCGGGATCGCGAGCGGGATGAAGGTGGCGTTGAAGAAGGGCGGCCCGACCGAGATCTTCTCGCCGGTCAGCATCTCCAGGAGCAGCGGGTAGAGCGTGCCGACGAAGACGGTGGCGCAGGCGGCGACCAGGAACAGGTTGTTGAGGACGAGGCTGCCCTCGCGGGAGATCGGCGCGAACAGGCCGCCCTGGCGCAGCAGCGGCGCGCGCCACGCGAACAGCGTCAGCGAGCCGCCGATGAACAGGACGAGGATCGCCAGGATGAAGACGCCGCGGGTCGGATCGACCGCGAAGGAGTGGACCGAGGTCAGCACGCCCGAGCGCACGATGAAGGTGCCGAGCAGCGAGAGCGAGAAGGTGAGGATGGCGAGGAGCACCGTCCAGACCTTCAGGGCGTCGCGCTTCTCCATCACGACGGTGGAGTGCACGAGCGCCGTGCCGGCGATCCAGGGCATCAGCGAGGCGTTCTCGACCGGGTCCCAGAACCACCAGCCGCCCCAGCCGAGCTCGTAATAGGCCCAGTACGAACCCATCGCGATGCCGAGCGTCAGGAAGCTCCAGGCGGTCAGCGTCCAGGGCCGCACGGCACGTGCCCAGACCGCGTCGATGCGCCCGTCGATCAGCGCGGCGACCGCGAACGCGAAAGTGATCGAGAAGCCGACATAGCCGACATAGAGCAGCGGCGGGTGGATCGCGAGGCCGGGATCCTGCAGCAGCGGGTTGAGATCGTTGCCCTCGAGCGGCGCGGGCACGGCGCGCGTGAACGGGTTCGAGGTCGTGATCAGGAAGAGCACGAACACGAAGGTGATGAAGCCCTGGACGCCCAGCGTGTTGGCGCGCAGCACCGGCGGCACGGCGTTCTTCGCCACCGCCACCAGGGCGCCGAACAGGGTGAGGATCAGGATCCAGAGGAGCATCGAGCCCTCGTGGTTCCCCCAGACGCCGGAGAGCTTGTAGATGAAGGGCTTGGCCGTGTGCGAGTTCTGCACCACGTTCAGGACCGAGAAGTCCGAGGTGGCGTGCGCGTAGGTCAGCGCCGCGAAGGCGAAGAGGATGCAGGCGAAGCTGCCGAGCGCGGCCTGCACGGCGACCTGCCGCAGCGCGGGCTCGCGCGCGCGGGCGGCCCAGAGCGGCATCACCGCCTGGACGAGGGAGAGCGCCAGCGCCAGCGCCAGCGCGAAGTGACCGGTCTCGACGAGCACAGTTCGGGGTGATCCTCTCGCTTCGTCCTCTAGCGCTCGCTGCGCGGACCGAGCGTCCTGTCGGTGCTCGTGGTCGCCTGCGGGGCGGCCTTCGCGTCTGGGGTAGCCTTCGCCCCGCCCTCCTGCCAGCGCCCCTGCGCCTTGAGCGCGTCGGCGACCTCGCGCGGCATGTAGGATTCGTCGTGCTTGGCCAGCACCGTGTCGGCCCGGAACAGGCCGCCGGGCTCGAGCCGCCCCTCCGCCACCACGCCCTGTCCCTCGCGGAACAGGTCGGGCAGCAGCCCCTTGTAGTGTACCGGCACCGTCGCGTTGGTGTCGGTGACCTTGAAATCGACCGTCTGGTCGGGCCCGCGCCGGACCGAGCCCGCCTCGATAAGGCCGCCGAGGCGGAAGCGCACGCCCGGGCCCACGCCCTGCGCCGCGACCTCCGAAGGCGAGCGGAAGAACACGATCGACCCGCTCATCGCCGTGAGGATCAGGCCGACGGCCAGCACGAGCACGCCGCCGCAGACGCAGATCAGGACCAGGCGGCGTCTCTTGCGCGTCACGGCGGCTTCGTCCCCTCGCGTGGCCGGGTGCCGACGGGGCCGCGGAGCCCGGCACGGCCCTGGCCGTTCTGAATTGCTCCCGACGGTGTCGGCCCCGGCGCTGCCCGGGTCAAGTCCGGGAGCCGGGACCGATTGTCAGGGGGAGGGGGCCGCTTCGAGCCGGTCAGGGCTTGCCGCGGCCCGGGAGGCCCAGTTCCTTGGCGAGCCCGTCGAGCTGCACGCTGGCCCCGGAATCGGCGGCGAGCGCCATGCGGGCGCGCTCAAGGGCCTGGGCGGCGTGGTCGCGGTCGCCGAGCGCGCTGTAGGAGCGCACGAGCCGCATCCACTCCTCGGCGCTGCCGCCCTTGGCGGCGAGGCGCCGGTCGAGGCCCGCGACCATGGCGCGGATCGCCGCGTCGCGCTCGGCCGGCGGCATCGCGGTGACGGCGGCGATGGCGGATTCCGTGTCCGCCCGCGCGGCGGGCTCCGGCGCCGCGGCGCGCGATCCCAGCTCGCGCGCGCCCGCTTCCAGGCGCTCCAGCGCGGCCGGGTCGTCCTTCAGGGCCTTCCTGGCGCGCTCCAGCGCCTCGTGGGCCCGGTCGCCCTCGCCCAGCACGGCGCGGGAGCGGGCGAGGCGCAGCCACTCCTCCGGCGTGCCGCCCGTCTCGGAGAGGCGCCGGTCGAGCCCGTCCACCATGCCGCGGATCGCCGCCTGCTGATCCTCGGGGCGGGGGCCCTTCGGCGCGGCGGCCTCCTTCGGGGGCGCCGGCTCGCCCCTGAGGCGGGCGAGGCTCTCGCGCACGAGGCCGAGCCAGGGCGCGTCGGCGGGGCTCGCCGCCTCGATCGCGTCGAGCTGGCGGATCGCCTCGCCCGTGTCGCCCGCCTGCTCGGCGGCGCGGGCGAGGTAGAAGCGGGGCTTCGGCGTGTTCGGATCGAGGGCGACCGCCCGCTCGAAGATCGGCTTGGCCTCCGCGGGCACGGTGCCGTTGGCGGCCGCCACCAGCGCCTCGCCCCAGTCGGAGAGGGTGGCGGGCGTCTCGCCCTTGAGCCGGGCCACCGCCTCGTAGGCATGGGCGGCGTCCGCGAAGCGGCCGAGCCGCATGTAGACGGGGGCGAGCACCGCCCAGCCGCGCGCGTCGCCGGGATCGCTCGCGAGCTTCGCCTCGATCTGGCCGATCGCCTTCATCAGGTCCTGGTTGCCGGCCTGCTGGGCCTGGCGCTCGGCCTGGGTCTGGGCGGGCAGGTCGGGCGAGCCGTAGAGCCCGTAGGCCAGCAGCGCGACGAGGGGGATGGTGGAGAGCGCGAAGGCGGAGGCCGCGCGGCGCTGGCGCAGGCGCGGCTCGGCCACGCCCGGGTCGTCGCCCGCCTGCGAGGCCCGGTTGGCGCGCAGCAGCCGGCGGGCGGCCTCGGTGCGGGCGGCCTCGGCCTCCTCGGGCGCGATCAGGCCGCGGGCGAGATCCCGCTCGATCTCGGCGAGCTGGTCCTCGTAGAAGCCGGTCTCGGTGGTCGCGGCGCCCGCCTCGCCCTGCCCGGTGCGGATGCGCCGGGACATCGGCCAGAGCAGCGCGAGCACCGCCGCGGCGGTCATGCCCGCCAGTATGAACCA
>NZ_LSIX01000418.1:0-2592 GCF_001556475.1 Methylobacterium sp. CCH5-D2
GGCGGGTCGAGATCGCGGGCGTGGCCGGCCCGAGGACGCTGACGCTGGCCGAGCTGAAGCGCATGGGCCTCGCGAGCGTCGCGACCGTGCTGCAATGCTCCGGCAACGGCCGGAAATACATGCAGGACGCGCTGCAGCCGGGCCAGAAGATCTCGGGCACGCCCTGGACGGTGGGGGCGGCCGGCTGCGTGATCTGGAGCGGCGTGCCGCTCAAGGCCGTGGTCGAGGCGCTCGGCGGCCCGGTGGCCGGGGCGAAGTTCGTCACCGGGACGGGCGGCGAGGAGCTGCCCGCGGGGCTCAAGCCGAAGGACGTGATCGTCGAGCGCTCGGTGCCGATCGCGACCCTCGACACGGTGCTGCTGGCCTGGGAGATGAACGGCGAGCCCATCCCGCTGGCGCATGGCGGGCCGTTGCGGATGATCGTGCCGGGCTACTCGGGCGTGAACAACATCAAGTACGTCAAGACGGTGGCGCTGACCGAGGCGGAGACGGACGCCAAGATCCAGGCGGCGAGCTACCGCATGCACGGCGTCGGCGAGAAGGCCGGGCCGGCCCAGCCCTCGATCTGGGAGCAGCCGGTACGCTCGTGGATCACCGCCCCCCTGGAGGGCGGCGCCGCCGGCCGCGTGCTGGTCACGGGCGTCGCCTTCGGCGGCACGAACGCGGTGGCGCGCGTCGAGGTGTCGGCCGACGGCGGGCGGACCTGGACCGATGCGCCCTTCGTCGGGCCCGACCTCGGGCGCTACGCCTGGCGGCTGTTCGCGCTCCCGCTCGACCTCCCGGCCGGGACGCACGTCCTGGTGAGCCGGGCGACCGACGCGGCGGGCACCGTCCAGCCCGAGGATACGGCCCCGAACGGCGGCGGCTACAGCTACAACGGCTGGCGCGGGCCGGCGGTCACGCTCAGGACCGCCTGAGCCGTCCCCGTCCTCCCCCGGCCCGCGTCACGGCGATGCGGGCCGCCCGACCCACGGCCTCGCGAAAGCCCCCGATGCACGCTCCCTGCCTCGTCCCGAGCCTTGTCCTGAGCCTTGTCCTGTCCCTTGCCGCCGCCCCGGCCTTCGCGGATCCGGCGCGCCTCGAACTCGGCAGGCGCGTGTTCACCGAGCTGGCCGAGCCGCGCTGCGGGGTCTGCCACACCCTGGCGGATGCCGGCACGACGGGGGAGGTCGGACCCGTCCTCGATACGTTGAAGCCGTCTGCCGACCGGGTGGCGACGGCGGTCGCGAACGGGATCGGGGTGATGCCGGCCTTCGAGGACCTGACCCCCGAGCAGATCGAGGCCGTCGCGCACTACGTGGCGAGCGTGACCGGCGCCAAGTGAGCGATCCGGCCTCCCGCGCGGCAGCGACGCGGCAGCGCCCGGGCCTGCAAGATCGCCGTCGGGCCGGCCCACCGGTTCCGACCCGCGCGCCCGCCCGGCGCGTGGTCACCGTCGATCGGGCTTGATGAACTTGCACTTCCCCTCGAGAGACCAGGGACCCTCGACCGCGAACGCCGCGCAGAAGTCGTCGACCGCGCGGGTGACGCCGGGGAAGCGGCCGCCGAGGCGATCGTAGTCGTCGGCGACGAGCAGGCCGCCGGGCCGCAGCACCGGCCACCAGGCCCGCAGGTCGGCGGCGACGGAGGCCTCCTCGTGGCCGGCATCGAGATGGATCACGTCGGCCGCGACGCCGCGCAGGCGCATCAGCGCGGCCGCATTGACCGAGTCGAGCGGCAGCGGCACCACGCGCTCCGCCAGCCCCTCGCGCAGGACGTTGGCGAGGAAGGTGCGGTACAGGCTCGGGAAGCCGTGCTCGGTCGCGAGCTCGGCGAACAGCTCCTCGTCCGCCCAGTGATCGACGGCACCGAGCCAGGTATCGACCGCGATCACGGTGCCGGGGATGTCGCGCGCCGCCATGGCGCGGGCCATGGAGAGCGCGCTCGCCCCCTTCCAGGTGCCGACCTCGACGACCACGCGGGGGCGGAACCGCTCCACCGCCTCCTCGAGATAGGGGTGTTGGCTGCGCCAGCCCTGCAGGTCGAGGGGACGCAGCGCCTGCGGCGGGTCGGCGAAGGGGTCGCGGCCGTGCCAGAGCGCGGCGATGAGGTCGTGTCGGGTCATGTCCGGCTCGGGCTGCGTGAGGATGCGCGCCGGAGGGGCCGGCGCGGTCGGGAGCGCGTCAGGCCTCGCGGGCCCGAACGTAGAGGGCCTCGCACCGGTCGAGCCAGCGGTCGCGGGTGAACAGGCGCAGGACCCGGCGGCGCGGGACCGCGCGCGGGATCGCCAGCGCTTCGACGGCGGCGCGGGCGAGGGCCGCCTCGTCCCCGGGGGGAACGAGACGGCCGGCCTCGCCGACGACCTCCTCGGCCGCCCCCCTGGCGAACCCAGCCACCGGCAGGCCGCAGGCCATCGCCTCGACCGCCACGAGCCCGAAGGGCTCGTCCCAGCACGGGGTGAACAGGAAGACGGAGGCGCGGCCGATCTCGCGGGCCAGCGCCGCGCCGCCGAGATGTCCGCCGTAGCGGATCGCGCCGCCGAGCCGCGGGGCGATCTCCTGCGTCCAGTAATCCGGCTCCTCGACCGGGCCGAACAGGGTCAGCGGCAGGCCC
>NZ_LSIX01000419.1:0-1243 GCF_001556475.1 Methylobacterium sp. CCH5-D2
GCGCCTCGTAGAAGCCCGCCAGCACGATCTCGCCGCCCGGCGCGAGACGCGCGATCAGCCGGTCGAGGCCCGCCGCGTCGCCGCTGACGTCGGTGATCCGGGCGTAGTCGCTGCGCGGGTCGTCCTCGGGCGCGAGGACCGCGTAGCCGTGCGCGCCGGCCGCGCGGGTGGGGTCGGTCTCCCAGACGGTGGGCTCGGCACCCGCGAGAACGCTCAGCCGGGCGAGCAGCCGCCCCAGCACCCCGTGACCGACGATGAGCGGGCGCTCGCCCGGCAGGATCGGCGAGAGCGCGTGCTGCGCGGTTGCCGCGAGCGCCAGCAGGCAGCCCCGCGCGCCGAGGCCGGGATCGACCGGCACGAGGCGGGCCGCCGGCACAACGAGGTGCGAGGCCGCGCCGCCGAACAGCCCGCGCACCGGCCCGAAGCAGCGCGCGCCCGGCACGAACACGCTGTCGCCCGGCGCCAATCCCGATCCGGGCGGGGCCGAGACGACGCTGCCGACCGATTCGTAGCCCGGCACCAGCGGGTAGCCGAGGCCCGGGAAGGGCGGCATCCGGCCCGACCAGAGCAGGCGCTCGGTCCCCGTGCTGATCCCGCTCCAGGCGATCTCCACCACCGCGTCGAGCGGCCCCGCGGGCGTCAGCGCCAAGCGGCTGAGCGCGAGGCGCTCGGGCTGTTCGAGAACGACGGCGAGGGTGTCCATGGTCTGGATCTTTCGCGTCCGTGGCCGACCGAAGTCGGTTGTGTCATCTTATATAGACACTTTGTTGCGTCAACATGAATTAACGGAGTGGCCGTTCGGCCGGTGTTGCCCGAACCGCGACGCCCCCCTTCCGCGGGGGAGGGTTGCTCACGCGCGCCTGGCCTGGATCACCCGGACGAGCAGCGGGCGGCGGGTGCGGCGCTCGGCGATGCGGCCGAACCCCGCTTCCCTGAGCAGCGCCCGGATCTCGTCGGCCCGGCGCGGCCGGCCGCTGCCCATGGCCAGGAGGTAGAGGCCGAAATACGCGTCCCCGACCGGCTCGGCCCCGGGCGTGCCGGCCATCGGCTCGGCCACCAGCAGGGTGCCGCCCGGCGGCAGGGCGTCGTGGATCCTGCGCAGCAGGGCGAGCGCCGGCCCGTCGTCGTGGTCGTGCAGCACGCGCACGAGCGTCGCGAGGTCGGCGCCCCGGGGCAGGGGATCGCGGTGGAAGCTGCCCCCGTGGCAGGCGGCGCGGTGGCCGAGCCCGGCCTCCTCCAGGCG
>NZ_LSIX01000420.1:0-5855 GCF_001556475.1 Methylobacterium sp. CCH5-D2
ACAACGCCAACCAGGGCGCCCGCTACCTGGAGGACAACGGCGAGGGCTACGTCGTTCGCGCCGCCGGGCGCCTGGAGAGCATGGACGAGATCGGCGACGTGGTCGTCGCCACCCGTGCCGGCGTCCCGGTGCGCATCCGGGACATCGCCGAGGTCCGCATCGGAAAGGACTTGCGCACCGGCTCCGGCAGCGAGAACGGCCAGGAGGTCGTGATCGGCACGGCCCTGATGTTGATCGGAGACAACAGCCGTAAGGTCGCCGCCGCGGTCGACGCACGCATGGAGCAGATCCGCAAGTCGCTGCCGCCGGGGGTCGAGGTGCAGACCGTCCTCGACCGTACCCGCCTCGTCGAAGCCACCATCAAGACCGTGGCCAAGAACCTGTCCGAGGGCGCCGCCCTCGTCATCGTCATCCTGTTCCTGCTGCTCGGCAACATCCGCGCGGCCATCATCACGGCGCTCGTCATCCCGGTCGCCATGCTGATGACCATGACCGGGATGGTCGAGGCGAAGATCTCGGCCAACCTGATGAGCCTCGGCGCGCTCGACTTCGGCCTGATCGTCGACGGGGCGGTCATCATCACCGAGAACGCCCTGCGGCACCTCGCCGAGAAGCAGCACGAACTCGGGCGGAGCCTCGACACCGAGGAGCGCCTGCAGACGGTGCGGGCCTCGGCCGAGGAGATGATCAAGCCCTCCCTCTACGGGCAGGCCATCATCATCCTGGTCTACGTCCCGCTCCTGACCTTCACCGGGGTGGAGGGCAAGATGTTCGAGCCGATGGCGCTGACAGTCATCATCGCGCTCGTGGCCGCCTTCGTCCTCTCGCTGACTTTCGTGCCCGCCCTGATTTCCATCGTCATCACCGGCAAGGTCACCGAGGAAGACAACTTCATCATCCGTGCGTTCAAGGCAGCCTACCGCCCGGTGCTGGCCGCTGCGGTCCGCGCGCCCGTCGCCTTCGTCGTCGGAGCGCTCCTGCTCCTCGTCGGTGCGGGAATCCTCTCCACACGCCTGGGCACCGAGTTCATCCCGCAGCTCGACGAGAAAAGCATCGCGCTCAACGCCACACGCATCCCCTCGACCTCGCTGACCCAGTCCCAAGCGATGCAGCTGAAGGTCGAGCAGGCCGTGTCAAAATTCCCGCAGGTTGCCTACGTCTTCTCGAAAACCGGCACGGCGGAGGTCGCATCGGACCCGATGCCGCCGAACTCGTCGGACACTTTCGTCATCCTGAAGCCTCAGGAGGAATGGCCCGACCCGAGCCTGTCCAAGGCGGACCTGCAGGAGCAGATCGAGAAGGCGGTCGGCGAACTCGCCGGCAACGTCTACGAGTTCTCCCAGCCGATCCAGCTGCGTTTCAACGAGCTCTTGGCCGGCACCCGCGGCGACCTCGCCGTGAAGGTGTTCGGCGAGGAGTTCGAGCCGATGCTCAAGGCGGCCAATCAGGTCGCCCAGGTGCTGCGCGGCATCACCGGGGCCGAGGACGTCAAGGTCGAGCAGACCGCCGGCCTGCCGTTCCTGGAAATCAAGATCAACAAGGCCGAGGCCGCCCGCTACGGGCTCAGCGTCGGCGCCATCCAGGAGGTCATCGGCGCGGCCATCGGCGGCAAGGATGCGGGCGTGGTGTTCGAGGGCGACCGGCGCTTCCCCATCGTCGTGCGCCTGAACGACAAGGTGCGCGAGGACCGCGAGGCATTGGAGAACATCCCGGTGCCGCTTCCTCCGGGGCTGAACGGACGGGCGAGTTCGGTCCTGCTCAAGCAGGTGGCGTCGTTCTCGGTGACCGAGGGGCCGAACCAGATCTCGCGCGAGAACGGCAAGCGTCGGGTCGTGGTGACGGCCAACGTGCGCGGCCGCGACATCGGCTCGCTGGTGGCGGAGGCGCAAGGAAAGGTCGCCGCACAGGTCCAGCTTCCGTCCGGTTACTACGTCACCTGGGGTGGCCAGTTCGAGAACCTCGCCTCCGCCAAGCAACGTCTCATGATCGTGGTGCCGGTCTGCTTCTTCCTCATCTTCCTGCTGCTCTACTCGGCGCTGGGCTCGCCCCGGGACGCCCTGCTGGTGTTCAGCGCGGTGCCCCTGGCCCTGACCGGCGGCATCGCGGCGCTGTGGCTGCGGGGCATGCCCATCTCGGTGCCGGCGGCGGTCGGGTTCATCGCGCTCTCGGGCGTGGCGGTGCTGAACGGCCTCGTGATGCTGACCTTCATCAAGCAACTCGTCGCCGAGGGACGGCCCAAGCGCGAGGCCATCCTCGAAGGCGCCATGATCCGGCTGCGGCCGGTGGCGATGACGGCGCTCGTCGCCTCGCTCGGCTTCGTGCCGATGGCCATCGCCACGGAAACCGGCGCCGAGATCCAGCGGCCGCTCGCGACCGTGGTCATCGGTGGCCTGATCAGCGCCACCTTGCTGACCTTGGTCGTCCTGCCGGCCCTGTACGCGCGCTTCGGCAGGGTCGAGACCACGGCAGCGGCTGAGCGCCCGGCGCCGTCGGTTCCTCGCCAACTCAAGGCGGCGGAGTAGCCCCGATGGGAAGGGTCCGGTCGGGCATGCTCGTGTGGTTCGGCTTGACCATGGCCGTTCAGGCCGAGCCGACCAAGATCGTCGGCATCGGTGCCGCCTCCTGTGCCCGGTTCGGCGCGGATGCCGCGGCGCAGCCAGCCATGGAGCGCGACTACTTCGCCTGGGCGCAGGGGTTCATGAGCGGCGCGCTGATCCGGGCGCCGGACGGGGTCGACGAGGGCTTGGACCTCGCGCCGCCCTCCATGCCCTTGGCCGCCCAGGCGGACTTCCTACGCACGTTCTGCGCGGCCAATCCGGCCACCGATTACTCGGACGCGGTTCGTGCCCTCTACCACCGACTGCGTGGACCCGCGTCCTAGGAACCGGGTCCGACGGGAGACCGAGCGATGAGGTGGCACCTGCGCGTCCTTCACGCGGCCGCATTCGCGGTCGTCCCGGCCCTCGCCGCCGATGCGGGCGAGGCGCCGTTCGGCCTTGCGTGGGGACCGCTCTCCGAAGTGCCCCGTCCGCTGAAGGTCGACCGCGAGGCGAACTTGACGGCCCTGTACTACCCGCAGGGTTGGCGGCCGGCCACGGGACCCGGGACGGCCGAGGTCATCCTGGTGATCTGCCGGACCGAGGGGCTGCAGCAGGTGGTCTGGGTCGGCGTGCCACTCTCCGGCGACGACCTCGCGAAAGCGCGTCGGGCCATCCACGACGAAGGCGTTCGCCGTTACGGCGAACCCGAGCCGGGACCGACGGCGGATGCGGAACTCTGGCCCGGTGGGCAGGCGCTGCTGGCCAGCCGCGAAACCGCGGACGGACGGCGCGAACTCGTCATGACGACGTTCGGCCCCGGATACCAGGCCTGTTCCGGGACGCACCACGTCGAGGCCGGGCATCCGGCTGGCGCACACGTGGCCGACCTGATCGGCGGAATCGCGCCCTGAAACCCGCGGTCGGACACATCATCGCAAACCTGGGATCGGCATATGGGACACGGACACGCACACGGCGGCGGCCATGGGCATTCGCACGGCGGCGGCATTCCCTCGGGCTCGGCTGCGGCCCGCAACAAGGGACGCCTCGCCTGGGCGCTCGGGCTGACCTTGACCTACATGTTCGCCGAGGTCGTCGGCGGCCTGCTCACCGGCAGCCTCGCGCTCCTGGCGGATGCCGCGCACATGGTCACGGACGCCGGCGGCCTCGCCCTGGCGTTGCTCGCCATTCACTACGCGGCCAAGGCGCCGACGGCGGGCAAGAGCTTCGGGTATATGCGCTTCGAGATCCTCGCGGCGCTCGCCAACGCCGTCGTGCTGCTCGGGGTCACCGCCTACATCCTCTACGAGGCCTATCGGCGCTTCGTGGAGCCGACCGAGATCCTCGGCTGGCCGATGATGCTGGTGGCGCTGGTTGGGCTGGGCGTGAACCTCGCCAGCATGAAGCTGCTGTCGGGCGGCTCGTCCGAGAGCCTCAACGTGAAGGGCGCCTACTTCGAAGTCTTTTCGGACATGCTGGGCTCGGTCGGCGTCATCCTCGCGGCCCTCGTGGTGATGGGCACGGGCTGGACCTGGGTCGATCCTCTCATCGGCGCCGGCATAGGCCTGTTCATCGTACCCCGGACCTGGCGACTGCTGAGCGAAGCCCTTCACATCCTGTTGGAGGGCACGCCTCCCGGCGTGGACCTCGCCGCCCTGAAGACCGAGATCGAGGCGATGCCGGGGGTGCGCCGCGCCTACGACCTGCATGCCTGGACGTTGACGTCGGGCTTCGACGCGATGAGCGGGCACGTGGTGGTCGACGACGTCGCCGGCGGGCCGGCGGTGATCCGTGCCGTGCGGGGCCTAATGAAGGAGCGGCACGGCATCGAGCACGTCACCGTCCAGGTCGAGGACGAGGCACTCTCCGCGGAGTTCCCGCACCTTCCCGTCTGAGGCGGCGCGGCCATGGTAGGCAAGAAGCTGGCCCGGGAAATCGAGAGATGGGAGTCCAAGCCGCGCGGCAGGCGTCGTGCCCGTCCGCACGTCAGAAGGCGGGCGGGACGCGACCTCGTCAAGGTGCTGGCGGTGTGCTTCCTGCTCCTGGGCTTCCTGGTGCTCCTGGGCCATTTGTCCTGACCCGGAGGTAGCCGGGCCGAGGCGGCCTGCGCGGAAGGAACCGCACGGGCCGCCCCACCGACGGCCCTACTGCTTCTCGAACCGCGCCTGGATGTTGTGCCCGTGCATCTTCGCGGACAGCACGACCTTCGCTCCCGCCGCCAGCGGGGCCTTAAGGTCGGCCATGAGCTTGTTCGGCGCCCCCGGCTTCAGGGTCAGCGTCTCCGTCTTGCCTCCGACCTGCACGAATGCCTTGGCCGAGAGGCCGGCGGTCTCGACCGGCTTGCCGTCCTCACCGGTCACGAAGAAGGTGATGCCGGTCTCGGTCGCGACGAACTCGACGGGATGTCCATCGGCGACCGTCGTCTGGCCGCCGTTCGGGCCGGCGGCGAGGCAGGGCGACGCGAGGGCGATGGCGACGGCAACGACGGCGAGGCGGAAGGGGGAGCGCATGACGATGTCCTTTCTCGGGGGTCGGGAAGGTCTCAGAACGCCTCGACGGGCGAACTTCTCGGTGCCTCGGGTGAAGCCTCGGGGCGGTGACGGGCCTCGTCCCGCAGCCGCTCCAGGGGCTTGCGGCCGAAGGTCAGGAACAGCACCGGGGTCAGCACGGTGTCGAGCAGCGTCGCACTGATCAGGCCGCCGAAGATCGTCACCGCCACGGGGTGCAGGATCTCCTTGCCCGGCGCGTCGGCGCCGATCATCAGCGGCACCAGGGCGACGCCCGCCGAGAGCGCCGTCATCAGGACCGGCGCCAGCCGCTCCAAGCTGCCGCGGATGACGAGGTCGCGCCCGAACGGCATGCCCTCGTGGATGGCAAGGTTCAGGTAGTGGCTGATCTTGAGGATGCCGTTGCGGGTGGCGATGCCGGTCAGCGTGATGAAGCCGATCATCGAGGCGACCGAGAGTGGTTGCCCGGCTATCCAAAGGGCGGCCACCGAGCCGATCAGGGCGAGCGGGATGCTGCCTAGGATGATCAGCGTGAAGACGACCGAGCGGTAACGGGAGTAGAGCAGCGCGAAGACCAGGGCGAGGGAGAGCAGCGACAGCAGGCCGATGGTCCGGCTCGCCTCTGCCTGGGCCTGGAAAGAGCCCTCCAGGCTCGTGGCGTACCCGTTGGGCAAGTTCGCCGCGGCGACCTTCTCCTGGATGGCCTGGACGATCTTTCCCATGTCGGAGCCGGGTTGGGTGTTGGCCTGCACGACGATGCGGCGCCGGGCGTTCTCGCGCAGGATCTGGTTCGGCCCGTCGGTCTCGC
>NZ_LSIX01000421.1:0-1399 GCF_001556475.1 Methylobacterium sp. CCH5-D2
GGGTGGTCCCCATGCTCCGCGCCATGTTCGCCACCTCGTGGCTGTGGGTCAGCCGCGTGCGGACGCTGTCGTTGCGCTCCAGCGGGAAGACCTGCGTCTTGTCCTGGAGGCGCCGCACCGGGGTGGAGAACAGGATGCGGTCGTGATCGCGTTCGTGCTGGGTCCGATCCTCGCCCAGCCTCGGTTCGTGCGCCTTCCCGCCGGGCCTCGGCTTGCGACGCCGGGAATTCAGAAGGGCCGTCCAGTCGAGTTGCTCGCCCATCCTCGGTCCTGTCCCCGCGGCGACGCCGGCTCCGCCGCCTCCCACAACCGCATGACGCATGGTCTACGTTCCGGCTCTCCCGCCCGTCACGTCCGATTCCGGCCGTTGTCCACGGATTCGTTTCCGCATGGTGCCGGCCCGCGTCGCAAGAGGGTAGGGCACCCGGACCGGAAAGGGAACATTGCGGGAACGATGGCGGCGGCGCTGAGGGGCGGCCGGGCAGGCATGCGGCCTCGCACGGATGCCGTCGGCAGCGGTCCCGTACGCCTGACGCGGGCGCCGGCGGCCTCCTCTATGCCCGCCGGATCGCGGGAAGGGCGACGCGTCAGCTTGGCTGAACGGCCCGGCCCCCGTGTCGGTACGGATCAAGCCGGTCGAGAAGTGGCAGGCCTTCCGCCCGGTGGTTGGCGTCGCGGATCGGTGCGCCGTAGGGTCGACGGTGTCATGAAGAACGCTTCGACCGCTGCCTATCCCGACCGGTCCGACATCCTTGCTCGGAAAGCGGAAGGGCGCCGCGAGCTCGCCGCCCTGACCTTCGGCGAGAAGATCGCTCGGATGGAGGCCCTGCGCGACCGCCTCGCGCCGATCCGCGCCGCGCGCGAAGCTCGCTTGAGGCGCGCCTCCCTACGTTCCTGACCCGCCGTCGTTCCGTCCCCGGGTTGGGGACGGCGAGGTCCGGATCCCGCGCCGGCGGCCACGAAGCTGACCCGCTCCGCGCGAACGACGCCCTGCCTCGGCGGCTGCCTCTGCCGCCGCGCGGGCGCCTGCGCGCTCGCCCGGCTCAACCGATCCGCCCGAGCGCGGGGAAGGCCTCCAGGATGAGGGCGGCCACGGCGGTCATGCGGTCGGTGATCATCAGCAGACCCATCGCCACCATGACGCCGCCGCCGACCACCTGAAGGGCACGGCCGAACCAGCGCAGGGTCCGAAGGCGCGCGACGAAGCCGGACAGGAACAGGGCCGCGGCCACGAACGGCACGCCGAGGCCGAGCGAGTAGACGGTGAGCAGGGCGACGCCCTTGCCCGAGGCCGAGGAGGCCGTGACCGCCAGGATGGCGCCGAGGACGGGACCGATGCAGGGGGTCCATCCGAAGGCGAAGGCCGTTCCGAGGAGATAGGCGGCGACCGGCCCTCGCC
>NZ_LSIX01000422.1:0-8780 GCF_001556475.1 Methylobacterium sp. CCH5-D2
CCCCTACAGCCCCGACGCCGCGCCGGCCGGCCGCCGCGGCGTCGGGGCTGTAGGGGACGCCAGGTGCCTCGGCGAGCGCGTCCCAGAGCGCGTCGAGGCGCGGGCGGAGCGCGAGGCCGAGCTCGCGCCGGAGCGCGCTGCGCGCGGCGTGGATCGCGTCCGGATCGACCTCCGCCCGCATCTCGTTGGCGACCTCGCCCTCGCTCGGGATCGCGAGCGCCAGGGCCGCGAAGGCGGGGTCGCGCGCGCCCTCGCGGTCGAGGAGCCGGCCGAGCGCCTCCGCGAAGGCGGCCGAGGCGCTGCCGCCGCGCATCAGGGCGTGGGCGACGCTCTGCGCGGCCTGCCAGCGGTTGAACGGGTCGGTGTCGTGGGCGAGCAGCCGCAGATGGTCGCCCTCCGAGAGATCGGCCTGGAGCCGGACCGGGGCCGAGAAGCCGCGCAGCAGCGAGGGCACCGGCGGCTCCGGCACCTCCGAGAAGCGGAGCGTCGCCTCCCGCGCCGCCAGCACGTAGACCCCGTCCCGCACCTCAGGGCAGGTCGCGCCGTCGAGGGCGCCGCCCGCGCCGACGAGGCCGAGCGCCACCGGGATCACCAGGGGCTCGCCGTCGTCGAGGCTCTGGGCGAGGGTCAGGTCGTAGGTCCGCGCCGTCGCGTCGTGGCGGCCCGAGGCCGTGAGCTGCGGCGTGCCGGGCCGGGCGTACCACTGCGCGAACGCCGAAAGGTCCCGCCCGCTCTCCGCCTCGAAGGCCTTCAGGAAGTCCTCGACGGTGGCGGCGCGCCCGTCGTTGTCGGCATAGTAGCGGTCCATGCCGGCCCGGAACGCCTCGGGGCCCAGCAGGGTCTTGAGCATCCGGACGATCTCGGCGCCCTTCTCGTAGACGGTCGCCGTGTAGAAGTTGTTGATCTCCGCGTAGGCGGTCGGGCGCACGGGGTGGCGCAGCGGGCCTGCATCCTCGGGGAACTGCCGGGCGCGCAGGGCGCGGACCTCCGCGATGCGGTGCACCGCGCGCGAGCGCATGTCGGAGGAGAATTCCTGGTCGCGGAAGACCGTCAGGCCCTCCTTCAGGCAGAGCTGGAACCAGTCCCGGCAGGTGACGCGGTTGCCCGACCAGTTGTGGAAATACTCGTGCGCGATGATCGCCTCGATCGCCGCGTAGTCGGCGTCGGTGGCGGTCTCGGGGCTGGCCAGCACGTACTTGTCGTTGAAGATGTTGAGGCCCTTGTTCTCCATCGCGCCCATGTTGAAATCCGAGACGGCGACGACGTTGAACACGGCGAGGTCGTAGGCGCGCCCGAAGGCCTCCTCGTCCCAGCGCATCGAGCGGATCACCGCGTCGAGCGCGTAGGCGGCCCGCTCCGCCTTGCCGGGCTCGACATGGACGGCGACCCGGACGTCGCGCCCCTCCAGCGTGCGGAAGGTCGTCTCGACAGGGTCCAGCCGCCCGCCCACCAGGGCGAACAGGTAGGCGGGCTTCGGGTGCGGGTCGTGCCAGACGGCGTAGTGCCGGTCGGTGCCGGGGACCGGGCCGCCCTCGACGGGATCGCCGTTGCCCAGCAGCACCGGCGCCTCGGCGGCGTCGGCCTCGATCCGGGTGGTGTAGACCGAGAGCACGTCCGGCCGGTCGAGGAAGTAGGTGATGCGCCGGAACCCGTCCGCCTCGCACTGGGTGCAGTAGACCCCGCCGGAGCGGTAGAGCCCCATCAGCTTCGTGTTGGCGGTGGGATCCACCTCGGTGACGATCGTGAGCGTGAAGGGGCGCTGCGGCGGCTCGGCGATCTCCAGCCCCTGCGGCCCGGCCGTGAAGCTCCCCGGCGCCAGCGGCGCGCCGTCGAGGTCGAGCGCGACGAGGCGCAGGTCGTCGCCGTCGAGGCGTAGCGGCGCCCCGGCCTCGCCCGCCGGGTTCGGGCGCAGGCTCAGCACCGCCGTGATCCGGGTGCGGTGCGGGTCGAGCCGCACGTCGAGATCGACCCGCTCGATCAGGTGGTCGCTCGGCCGGTAATCCGCGAGGTGGATCAGCGGGGGCGTCTCGGTGCGCATCGTCTCGGGTCTCCGCTCGGGCCGGTCTCCCGGCTCTTCTAGGCGCCCCCGGCGCGCCTGTCGCGCGGAGCGTCCCGTCCGCCATGCACCGCTCCATGCACCGCTGCCTGGGGGCGGCTTGCTTGATTTCCCGGGCCGGATCGCGGAAAGGGTCTCACGGCAACGGGTTACCCGCGCACAAGCCGGCTTATCGTCCGCTGGCACAACACACGGATCGAAGGCACGCATGGCGAACGTCGTCGTCGTAGGCGCCCAGTGGGGCGACGAGGGGAAGGGCAAGATCGTCGACTGGCTCTCCGAGCAGGCCGACATCGTGGTGCGCTTCCAGGGCGGGCACAATGCCGGCCACACCCTCGTCATCGACGGCGTCACCTACAAGCTGGCGCTGCTGCCCTCCGGCGTGGTGCGCGGCGGCAAGCTCTCGGTCATCGGCAACGGCGTCGTGGTCGATCCCTGGCATCTCGTGGACGAGATCGCGCGGATCCAAAGCCAAGGCGTGGCGATCTCGCCCGAGACGCTGCGCATCGCCGACAACGCCACGCTGATCCTGCCGCTGCACCGCGAGCTCGACCATTTCCGCGAGACCGCGAATGTGGGTCTCAAGATCGGCACGACCAAGCGCGGCATCGGCCCGGCCTACGAGGACAAGGTCGGCCGGCGCGCCATCCGGGTCGTCGACCTCGCCGACCCCGACACGCTGCCCGCCAAGATCGAGCGCCTGCTCGCCCACCACAACGCGCTTCGTCGCGGCCTCGGGATCGACGAGGTCGACGCGGGCGCGCTCCTGGCTGAGCTGAAGGCGATCGCGCCCACCATCCTCCCCTACGTGGCGCCGGTCTGGTCGCTCCTCGACGAGGAGCGCCGCCACGGCAAGCGCATCCTGTTCGAGGGCGCGCAGGGCGCGCTCCTCGACGTGGACCACGGCACCTACCCGTTCGTGACCTCCTCCAACATCGTCGCCGCCCAGGCCGCCACCGGCTCCGGCCTCGGGCCCGGCGCGATCGGCTACGTGCTCGGCATCGCCAAGGCCTACACCACCCGCGTGGGCGAGGGCCCGTTCCCGACCGAGCTGTTCGACGAGATCGGCGAGACCATCGGCGCCAAGGGCCGCGAGTTCGGCGTCAACACCGGCCGCAAGCGCCGCTGCGGCTGGTTCGACGCGGTGCTGGTGCGCCAGACCGTGCGGACCTCGGGGATCCACGGCATCGCGCTGACCAAGCTCGACATCCTCGACGGGTTCGAGACCATCCGGATCTGCACCGGCTACCGCCTCGACGGCCAGACCATCGACCACCTGCCGGCGAGCCAGGCGGCGCAAGGACGGGTCGAGCCGATCTACGAGGAGTTCCCGGGCTGGGCCGAGACGACGGCGGGCGCCCGTTCCTGGGCGGAGCTGCCGGCGCAGGCGATCAAGTACGTGCGCCGGATCGAGGAACTGATCGGGGCGCCCGTCGCCCTGCTCTCGACCTCGCCGGAGCGCGACGACACCATCCTGATGCACAACCCCTTCGAGGACTAGGCAGCACGAGCCTCGGGCGCGTGGCGCCCAGAGGTCAGCCCGTAGGGGACCGGACCGGGGACGATGGCCGATTACTACCCGCTGCTGGCGCGCGCCCTCGACGCGCTGCCCGACCGGACGCCCGCGATGCGCCGGGCCGTCTACGACCGGGCGCGCAACGCGCTGGTCGCCCAGCTCCGCTCGATCGACCCGCCGCTGAGCGAGGACGACATCGACACCGAGCGCCGGGCGCTCGACACGGCGATCACCCGTCTGGAGGCGACCTACGACATCCCGGCCGCCGCCAACGATCCGGACGCCGCGCCGGCGGTCGCGCCCGCCCCGGCGCAGGGTCCGGCCAAGGTGCCGGAGCCGCCGCCGGCCGTCCCTTCGCCGGCGCCGCCGGTGCAGACGCCGGCCCCGCCGCCGCCCGTGCCGGGGCCGGCCGCCTTCGCCGAGGCCGCGCCGCCCGAGCACCCGGCCGAGCCCTTCCTGCCGCCGGCGCCCCCGCCGCACTTCGTCCCGGCGCCGGTGGAGCCGCCGCGGGAGCCGGCCATCGCCATCGCCGCCCCGCGGCCGCCCGGCGAGGCGCCGCCCCCATCCGAGCCGGAGCCGGTCGCCGCCCCGGAGCCGGCGGCCACGCCCGAGATCGCGAACGGGCGCCAGCGCCCGCGCATCGACGTGGTGGCGCCGCGCAACCGCTCGCGGCTCCTGCGCAACGCCTTCGTGGGGGTCGTACTCACCTGCGTGATCGGTGCGATCGCGGTCGCGGCCTACCTGCTGCGCGATCGTCCGACCGAGTTCCAGGCGGCCGCGCCGAGCGGCGCGGACAGCCAGCCCGAGAGCGGCGACGCGAAATTCGCGGACCGGGTCGGCGGCGAGCCGGCGCCGGCCGAGCGCGCGACGCCCGCCGAGGGCCGCGCGCCCGCTCAAGGGGCGGGTCAGGCGCCGGCCCAGCCCGACCTCGCCGTCGCGCAGCGCGCGACGCTGCTGGAGGAGGGCGGCGGCGGACCGGACGCGCAGCCGGTGACGAGCCAGGGGCGCGTCCTGTGGCGGCTGGAATCCGTGAGCGGCGAGCAGGGTCAGCCCCTGCAGACGGCGATCGTCGCGACGATCACGATCCCGGACGCCCTCACCCTGACGCTGACGATCCAGCGCAATCTCGACGCGACCCTGCCGGCCTCGCACACCGTGAGCCTCGCCTTCAGCCCGTCGGGGCCGGAGGCGTCGAAGCGGACGGTTCAGGATGTCGGCCTGCTCCAGGCCAAGGACGATGAGGGCGCCCGGGGCTCACCCCTCTCGGGACTGCCGGTGCGGGTGCGCGAGAACCTGTTCCTGATCGGGCTGTCGTCCCTGCGCAACGACGTCGATCGGAACACCGACTTCCTGCTCCATCGCAACTGGTTCGATCTCGGCCTGCGCTACGCCAACGGTCAGCGCGCCGTGGTGACCTTCGAGAAGGGCAACACGGGCGCGCAGGTGATGCAGCGGGCGTTCGAGCAGTGGCGGTGAGGGCCGGCGCGGTCGCGTCCGCCTGAGCCGCCGGCCTCCGTCGCCCGCTTCCGAAACGGGCGGCATCGGAGCGGCGATCCCGGCGCGCGGCGTCGGGATTCCGGCGGCGTCAGGCCTCGGCCCGCGCCTCACGGCCCGGGGAGGCCTCGCGGGTGGCGAGGTTGCGCTTGACCGCCTCCTGCACCTTCTCGAAGGCCCGCACCTCGATCTGCCGCACGCGCTCGCGGGAGACGCCGAACTCGCCGGAGAGGTCTTCCAGCGTGATCGGGTCGTCGGCCAGCCGCCGCGCCTCGAAGATGCGGCGCTCGCGCGGGTTGAGCACGCCGAGGGCGTCGCGCAGGGCCGAGAGGCGGTTCTGCCCCTCCTGCTCGCGCACCAGCACGGTCTCCTGGCTCGGGCTGTTGTCGACGAGCCAGTCCTGCCACTCGCCCTCGCCCTCCTCGCGCAGCGGCGCGTTGAGCGAGGTGTCGCCGGACAGGCGCCGGTTCATGTCGACCACGTCCTGCTCCGGCACGCCGAGGCGGGTCGCGATCTGTGCGACTTGATCCGGCTTGAGGTCGCCCTCGTCGAGCGCCGAGATCCGGCCCTTGGCCTTTCGCAGGTTGAAGAAGAGCTTCTTCTGGTTGGCGGTGGTGCCCATCTTCACGAGCGACCACGAGCGCAGGATGTATTCCTGGATCGCGGCCTTGATCCACCACATGGCGTAGGTGGCGAGGCGAAAACCCTTGTCGGGGTCGAAGCGCTTGACCGCCTGCATCAGGCCGACATTGCCTTCCGAGACCACCTCGCCGATCGGCAGGCCGTAGCCGCGGTAGCCCATCGCGATCTTGGCGACGAGACGCAGGTGCGAGGTCACGAGGCGGTGCGCGGCCTCGCGGTCACCCCCGTCGCGCCAGCTCTTGGCGAGGGTGAACTCCTCCGACGGCTCCAGCATCGGGAACTTGCGGATCTCGTCGAGGTAGCGCGACAGGCCACCTTCGTTGGCGAGCACGGGCAAAGCGCCGGCCATGGGCATTCTCCTTGAGGGTCCCCCTCCCGGGCGGACGCGTGTTGCGGACGGTCGCTCCTTGAGCCGGCCGTGCGACTCACCATCTGTACTCCGTGAGCCGTCGGGCCGGTAGCGGTTCCGCGAACCGGTTGTCGTGATCAACGCGCGAGGGCCCGGTCGGTTGACACTGGCACGATTGGCCGCGGGTATCGGTGTCCTTTCGCACCTGCGCGCGGATCGGGCTTGACCGTTGCCGGCGGGCAACTCGGGCGCGCCATCCCCCTTTGCCCTTCCCCTTCGCTGTCCCCGTGCGGCGGTTACAGCCCGAGCGTCGCGGCCAGCCGCGCGAGGTCGGGCGGGGCCGCGCTCTCGAAGCGCAGATGCTCGCCCGTGCGCGGATGCGCGAAGCCGAGGAGCGCCGCGTGCAGCGCCTGCCGCCGCAGCGCCGCGAGCGCGGCCTGGGCCGCCTCCGGCAGCCGCGCCGCCTTGGTCTTGAAGGCTGCGCCATAGACCGGGTCGCCGAGGAGCGGGTGCCCGATATGGGCGAGGTGCACCCGGATCTGGTGTGTGCGCCCGGTCTCCAGGCGGCAGCGCACCCGGGCGACCTCCGCGCCGTGGCGCGCCTCGACGGCGTAGTGCGTCACCGCGTGGCGGCCTTCGCCAGGGCGCACCACCGCGATCTTCTCACGATTGTGCCGGGAGCGGGCGAGCTCGGCCGTGACGGTGCCGCGCGCGGGCTCGGGCACGCCCCAGGCCAGCGCCAGGTAGGCGCGCTCCAGCGGCCCGCTGCGGCCGTGGTCGGCGAACTGCGCGGCGAGGCCGTGATGGGCGGCATCGTTCTTGGCCACGACCATCAGGCCGCTCGTGTCCTTGTCGAGCCGGTGCACGATGCCGGGCCGGCGCACCCCGCCGATCCCCGAGAGGCTGTCGCCGCAATGATCGAGCAGGGCGTTCACGAGCGTGCCGGTCTCGTTGCCGGGGCCTGGATGCACCACCAGGCCGGCGGGCTTGTCGATCACGACGAGGTCGTCGTCCTCGTAGGGCACGACGAGGCCGAGCGCCTCGGGCAGCGGCGCGGCGGGCGCGGCCTCCGGCACCGTGACGGCGAGGCTCGCGCCGGCCGCGACCTTCAGGGACGGGTCGCGCACCGCCGCGCCGTCCCGCCGCACATGGCCCGCCCGCACCAGATCCTGGAGCCGCGAGCGCGAGAGGTCGGGGAACAGGAGCGCCAGCGCCCGATCCAGCCGCACCGGCGCCTCCGCGGCGACCACGCCCTGCCGCTCCGTCCCGCCCGCATTCCCCACCGGATCACCCGTCACACCGTTTCTCCCGCCCGCCTCGAAAAAGCGTCACGCGGGGGTTGCTCCCGCATTCAGGCGTCGCTATAGGATCGCCACGCCGCCGCGGGAAGCTCCCATCGCCCAGCGGTCTAGGACAGCTTCATGCCCCTTCGACCCTACCGAGTATGTAGGTACAAGGGGTTGGGCACGGTCAGCCTACCAAGGGTTGCCGGCCTGCAGGTGTTCCAATGACCGCTACGATCGTTGACTGTCCCAAGGTAGGTATGTAGTAAGCAAGTCTTGCTCAAGTAAAGCGCCTATCGTCTAGCGGTTAGGACAGGTCCCTCTCACGGATCAGACCGGGGTTCGATTCCCCGTAGGCGCGCCATACAAATCAAGCACTTGGCTAGGATCCATGATCCGCGGTGCTAACAAGAATCTCCCAAAAGTTAGCACGCGTAAGTCGGCGCCCTCGCTCGTTCGAGCTATTGGCAAGCCCGTTGGATTCGCTCTCAACAGCCAGTGGGTACGCTTACCTGGGTTTCGTCGGATCGGGCTCGCCGGCCGCTTGGCGAGAGACGGGTCGATCTTGACTTTGGCCGCGGCCTCTCCAGGCCCAGCTGGGAAGGGGGCGGCGCCACATTTCTTCCACAAATTGCATCGGTAGGGTTGCTGAGCAGGCGGTGTTCCGCCACGGCGCGTTCGCGGGTCGGTACGTGATCGCGTCCGGCCAGCACCTCCTCGGCGACGAGCAGGCGCTGACCGGGCCGGGCGTGCCGAGCGACGACGACATGGCCGAAGCGCCCTTGCGGGACGCTATGGGCCAAGCCGATGATCCGGACCCGACCGGGCATGTCGCGGTTTCGTCGGTGGGGACCGCGACCGCGGTTCTCCTTAGAGCCGTTCCCCATCACGTTGCAATCGGGAACGGCTCTAAGTCCTTGTTGTGACGCGCTCTCTTTCGCCGAACCGGCATCCACTTCGGTGGAGAGCGCTCAAGCCAATCGTCCCCGCATGATCTCACGGCTTAAGGACGCCGACGCCGGCCGTCCCGAGATCCATCGCGGCAATGGACGGACCTTCGTCTCGCTCGCAGTGGCGGCGGCCATCCCGGTGCACTTGTAGGCCTGCCACTCGATCCCGACGGGCCGCCCCCAAGAGTTCAACGATCCTCGTCGACAGGGCATGCCGCATCGATTCACCCGACAGCTTGAGCCGCTCCCGCACGCACCCGAACGAAGCGGGTGTGCCGCTCCTCCAGGTCGGCGAGGTCGCGCGGGTCGGCGACGTCGCGCCGCGCGGCGGCGAGCACGAGGTCGGCATGGCGCCCGAGCTCGGACAGGCGCGAGGTCAGTCGCTCGACCTCCGCGGCGCGGGTGAGGACGTCCAGCATCCGCGCGAGCACGTGGACCGAGCCGGCGGCGTTCTGGCGGATCATGTGGAACATCGCGTCGCACAGGCCGT
>NZ_LSIX01000423.1:0-27424 GCF_001556475.1 Methylobacterium sp. CCH5-D2
GCCCAGAGAAGCGTCCTCCACCATCCATCGGACGAGCTCACCGAATCCGTAGCCCGCATGGGCCGCCAACTCCGGCACAAGGCTCGTCTGGGTCATACCGGGTTGCGTGTTGACCTCGAGCACGACGAGGGCACCGGTGCCTCCCGGTGTATCGTCGTAGCGAAGGTCCGCACGGCTGACGCCCCGGCAGCCCAGTGCTTGATGCGCCGTTAACGCCAACTCTTGGACACGCTGGTAAACATTTGGTTTAAGCTCCGCCGGGAGGACGTGGATCGACCCCCCCTCGGCGTACTTGGCGTCGAAGTCGTACCACTCGCCCGATGCGGGCTTGATCTCGATGACCCCGAGGGCCCGGTCGCCCATCACCGCGCAGGTCAGCTCGCGGCCCGCAATGTAAGTCTCCGCAAGGACTTCCTCTCCGTAGGTCCACGCGTCCGAGGCCAGGATCTGGGGCGGGTGCGAGCGTCCGTCGCGCACGATGATGACGCCGACCGAGGAGCCCTCCGAGACCGGCTTCACGACGTAGGGAGGCGGCAAAGGGTGTGACTTGGCGGCCACGTGACGGTTAACGACGCGGCCCTCCGGCACGGCGACGCCGGCCGCCCGCATGACCACTTTGGCACGCTCCTTGTGCATGGCGAGCGCCGAGGCCAGCACGCCGGAATGCGTGTAGGGGATCTTCAGGATCTCCAGCAGGCCCTGGATCGTGCCGTCCTCGCCGGCCGGGCCGTGCAGGGCGTTGAAGGCGACGTCCGGGCGAAGATCCGCGAGCACGGCGGCGATGTCGGCCCCGACATCGACGCGGGTGACGCGGTAGCCCTCGCCTTCCAGCGCCCCCGCGCAGGCGTTGCCGGAACTGAGCGAGACGACGCGCTCGCTGGAGGTGCCTCCCATGAGGACGGCGACGTGCTTGGGCATGGGGGCACCTCGTGCTTCGGGTCTCGGAAAGGATCTCAGGCGCGGCCGATCAGCGAGCGGACGCGGTCGAACAGATGCTCGGCGGCGGCGGGATCGAGGTCGCCGGCCCGCCGGACGACCCGCGATCCGTCGATGCAGGCGATCTTCAGCGGGCGCACCACCGACGGCTTGGCAAGCCCGGCGCGGGCCAGATCCGCGATCGGCAGGTCGTCCGCCATCGGCGCGTTGCGCGCGCTCGTGATCATGGCGATCCAGACGAAGCCCGCCGCCGCGACGGACGCGTTCGAGATCACGACCGCGGGTCGCCGCTTCTCCGCCAAGCGATCCGCGTAGGGAAACGGGATGATCACGACGGCCCCCGCGCCGAGTGCGGGCTCAGAGGTCGGCATAGTCTTCGTCGTCGATCGGGCCAGCCCACTCGGTGAAGGCGACCAGCGGATCCTCACCCTCGGGGGGCGCCTTCTCGATCAGGACGCCGCGCGGCGTGAGGAGATAACGGAGGCGGTCGCCCGGGCGGAGGTCCAGGCGCTCGCGCACCTCCGCGGGGATCACGGTCTGGCTCTTCACCGACACCTTCGAGTAGGCCTTGGCCGTCCCGCTCACCGCCCACTCCCGTAGCTGAACGCGCCTTACGTCTTACGCCTTACCAATCGGGGCGTCGATGCCGATCCGCTTGATCTCCCAGTGCAGCTCGACGCCCGAGGTCTCGCGCACGCGGCGGCGGACCTCCTCGCCGAGCGCCTCGATGTCGGCCGCGCTGGCGTTGTCGCGGTTGATCAGGAAGTTGCAGTGCATCTCGCTGACCTGCGCGCCGCCGAGCGCGAGGCCCCGGCAGCCGGCCTGGTCGACGAGCTGCCAGGCCTTGGCCCCGGGCGGGTTCTTGAAGGTCGAGCCGCCGGTCCGCTCGCGGATCGGCTGGGCGGCCTCGCGCGCGGCGGTGACCCGGTCCATCTCGGCCTCGATCGCGGTGCGCTCGCCCGGTCGGCCGCGGAACAGGGCGCTCGTGAAGATCACGTCCTCGGGCGCCGTGCTGTGCCGATAGGTGAAGCCCATCTCGGCATGGGTGAAGCTACGCAGGTTGCCCCGGCGATCGACGCCCCTTGCCTCGACCAGCACGTCGGTGGTCTCGCCGCCGTGGGCTCCCGCGTTCATGCGCAGCGCCCCCCCGACCGAGCCCGGGATGCCGCGGAAGAAGGCGAGCCCGTCGAGCCCGGCCTCGGCCGCGGCCTTGGCGAGCCGCATGTCGGGCACGGCGGTGCCGACGCGCAGCCTGTCGCCGTCGATGTCGATCCCGCCGAAGGCCCGGCCGCCGAGGCGCACCACCACGCCCGGCACGCCACCGTCGCGCACGATGAGATTCGAGCCGAGGCCGATCACGGTCACCGGCACGGCCGGGTCGAGGACGGCGAGCAGTCGGGCGAGGTCTTCCTCGTCCGCCGGCGTGAATAGAACCTCGGCCGGTCCGCCGACGCGGAACCACGTGAGGTCGGCGAGCGGCTGGTTCGCCAGCAGGCGACCGCGCAGGCCGGGCGCCGCGGCGCGGATGGAATCGTGGAGCTGTGTGGTCATGCTATGCTTCGCGCCGGCCGAACCGGTTGCGTGAGGGGAGCGCGGCGGAATGAGCGCCGGAATGGGCAAGGAGCTTGTCTTCACCCGCGCCGCTGCACGGGCCCTGACCCGGATGCCGCGCGACAGCGAGGATCTGATCCGCCGGAAGCTGAAGCAGTACGCCGACGATCCGGCGAGCCTCGCCAACAACGTTCGGGCCCTGAAGGGCGAGGGCGAGCGCTACCGACTGCGTGTCGGCGACTGGCGCGCGGTCTTCACGAGCGAGCCGGATCGGATCATTGTCCACGTGGTCGGGCCGCGCGGCTCGATCTACGATTAGGATTGCGCCTGTGACCATCGTCAGAACGAGGACGCCCTCCGGCGAGGCGATCGTAATCCTACCGGAGGCCGAGTTCGAGCGCCTGCGGGAACTGGCGGAGGACACCCTGGACGCTCGCCTCGTGGACGCTTCGCAGGAGCGGCTGCGGGCCGGCACGGAGGAGTTGCTGAGCGAGGCCGACCTCGACGCCCTGCGTGCCGCGCCGAGCCCCCTCGCCTTCTGGCGGGCACGCCGTGGCGCCTCGGTTGCCCGGCTGGCGCAGGTATGCGCCCTCGACGAGGACGAGATCTCGGCTCTGGAGCGGGGCGTAGGCACGGCCGAGCCCGCGATCTACGAGCGGCTCGCACGGGTCCTCGACGTCGACGTCGAGGACCTCGTGCCGGAGGCGGCCTGAGCGGCGCGCATCCCCCTCACCGCTTCCGCGCGGCGAGCTCGCCCGGCAGCGCGTAGGCCCACTGGGTGATGTTGCCGGCGCCCAGGCACACCACGTAGTCGCCGGGCTTGGCGAGCTCCGCGACGATGCCGGCCAGATCCTCCGGTCGCTCCAGCGCCCGCGCGTCGCGGTGGCCGCGGGAGCGCAGGCCCGCGACCAGCCCATCGCGGTCGATGCCCTCGATCGGCTGCTCGCCCGCCGCGTAGACGGGGGCGACGATCACCGTGTCGGCGTCGTTGAAGCAGGTGCAGAAATCGTCGAACAGCGACTGCAGCCGCGAGTAGCGGTGCGGCTGCACGATCGCGATCACGCCCGCATCCGTCGAGGCGCGGGCTGCCTTGAGCACCGCCTTGATCTCAACCGGATGGTGCCCGTAATCGTCGAAGATCGCCGCGCCGTTCCACTCGCCCGTGCGGGTGAAGCGCCGCTTGACGCCGCCGAAGCCCGCGAGCGCCTGGCGGATCGCCTCGGGCTTCACGCCGAGCTCGTGCGCCACGGCGAGCGCCGCGGTGGCGTTGAGCGCGTTGTGCTTGCCGGGCATCGGCAGGACGAGATCCTCCATCTCCATCCGGTAGCCCGGGCGGCGGTCGCGGATCATCACTCGGAAGCGGCTCTGGCCGCCGCGCAGGTCCACGTCGATCAGGCGCACGTCGGCCTGCGGGTTCTCGCCGTAAGTGATGATGCGCCGGTCCTCGATATGGCCGACGAGGTCCTGCACGACGGGATGATCGATGCACATCACCGCGAAGCCGTAGAACGGGATGTTGTCGATGAAGCGCCGGAAGGCGTCCTTCACCGCCTCGAACGAGCCGAAATGGTCGAGGTGCTCGGGGTCGATGTTGGTGACGATGGCGACATCCGCGGGCAGCTTCAGGAAGGTGCCGTCGGATTCATCCGCCTCCACCACCATCCACTCGCCCTCGCCCATGCGGGCGTTGGTGCCGTAGGCATTGATGATGCCGCCGTTGATGACGGTCGGGTCGAGATTGCCGGCGTCGAGCAGCGTCGCGACGAGCGAGGTCGTCGTGGTCTTGCCGTGGGTGCCGGCGATCGCCACGCAGGACTTGAAGCGCATCAACTCGGCCAGCATCTCGGCGCGGCGCACCACCGGCAGGCGGCGCTCGCGGGCGGCCTGCAGCTCCGGGTTGTCGCGGCGGATCGCGGTCGAAACGACGACGAGGGCGGCCTCCTCGACGTTCCTGGCGTCGTGGCCCACGAAGGTGCGCATGCCCTGGTCGGCGAGCCGGCGCACGTTCGCGTTGTCGTTCGCGTCCGAGCCCTGAACCGTGTAGCCGAGATTGTGCATCACCTCGGCGATGCCGGACATGCCGATGCCGCCGATGCCGATGAAGTGGATGGGGCCGAGCTTGTCGGGCAGCTTCATGGGTCGAACCGTGGTGTCTGCGGACCCGTGAGAGTCCGGGAGAATCAGGTGCGGGCCGCCGTCTCGACGACGACCGTGGCGAGCCGCTCGGCGGCGTCGTGAATGCCCGCGCTTTTGGCCGCCTCGGCCGCCCGGGTCAATTTTTCGGGATTCTCGAAGGCCTCGACGAGCTCCGCCGTCAGCCGATCCGGCGTGAAGGCGGTCTGCGGCAGGGCGAGCGCCGCGCCGATCCGGCCGAGCGTCTCCGCGTTCGCCGCCTGGTCCTGGTCGAGCGCTCCGGGCAGCGGCACGAGGATCGACGGGCGGCCGATGGCTGCGAGTTCCGAGACCGTCGAGGCGCCCGAGCGCGAGACCACGAGATGGCTCGCGGCCATGCGGCCCGGCAGGTCCTTGAAGAAGGGCGCAGCCTCGAGGCCCCTGAGCCCCATCGCGAGATAGTCGTTCTGGACCGCGGTCAGGTCCTCGGGCCGCACCTGCTGCACGAGGTACAGGCGGGCGCGCAGATCCGCCGGCAACTGGGCGAGCGCCCTCGGCACCACCTCGCCCATCACCCGGGCGCCCTGGCTGCCGCCGAAGACGAGGAGGTGGAAGAGATCGTCGGGGCCGAGGGCCGGATAGGGCACCGTCGCGGCCTCGATCACCGCGGGGCGCAGCGGATTGCCGGTATGGATGCGCGGCGCGGTCGCCTTGTCGGGCACACCGCGCACCTCCTTGAACCCCGTCGCGATGGTGCGGGCGCCCCTGGCCAGGAACGCGTTGGCCCGGCCCATCACGGCGTTCTGCTCGTGCAGGATCGTGGGCACGCGCAGGATCTGGGCGGCCAGCATCGGCGGCACGGTCGGGTAGCCGCCGAAGCCGACGACGGCGGCCGGGTTCAGCCGTTTCACCTCCTTCGCGGCGATGCCGAAGCCGCGCCCCAGCGTCAGCACGGCACCCGCCCGCTTGACGAGGTTGCGGCCGGACGGCGTCGCCGAGGGGATGGTGACGATCTCGGAGGCCGGGAACTCGCCTTTCAGCCCCTCGACGCGCGCGTCGGTGGCGAGCGCCACCCGGATGCCGCGGGCGCGCAGCGCGTGGGCGAGGCTCTCGGCGGGGAAGAGGTGGCCGCCGGTCCCCCCTGCGCAGAGCAGGATCGTGGGGGTGAAGACCGTCACCGCATCACCCCGGCGACGGTGGCGGGCGCGGTGCCGGGCGGCTTCTGGCTGAGCATGGTCGAGCGCGGGCGCTTGCGGGTCAGCGCGATCAGGAAGCCCATGCCGAGCGCGAGCGAGATCAGCGAGGAGCCGCCGTAGGAGACGAAGGGCAGCGTCATGCCCTTGGCGGGCATCAGCTGGGTGTTCACCGCCATGTTGATGCAGGCCTGCAGGCCGAACAGGGTGGTCAGCCCCGTGATGGCCAGCCGCGTGAACGTGTCGTCGGTGCGGCGCGCGAGCTTGAGGCCGCGCAGCACGATGTAGGCGAAGAGCGCCACGAGGCCGAGGCAGACCAGCACGCCGAATTCCTCACCGGTGACCGAGAAGATGAAGTCGGTATGTGCATCGGGCAGGTGGCGCTTGGCCACCCCCTCGCCGGGGCCGGTGCCGAACCAGCCGCCCGACCAGAAGGATTGCTGCGACCAGTAGACCTGGAAGCTGTCGCCCGAATCCTTGTCGAGGAAGCGCTCGATGCGCTCGCGCACGTGGTGGAAGAAGGTGTAGGCGGCAAACACCCCGAACATGCCCGCGATGCCGATCGCCGCGACCCAGATCAGGTGCAGGCCGGCCACGAAGAACAGCGTCGACCAGACCAGCGTGATCAGCATGGTCTGCCCGAAATCGGGCTGCAGCAGCAGCGGCACGATGGTGACCGGCAGGAGCAGCATGCCGAGCGTGCCGCCCGGCATGTCGCGCCGCTGCGCGCCCTCCGAGAAGGCCCAGGCCGCCACCACCACGAAGGAGGGCTTCACGAACTCGGAGGGCTGCAGGCCGAAGGAGCCGAACTGGATCCAGCGGTGCGCGCCCTTGATCTCGGGCCCGAACTTGCTCGCGAGCAGGCAGAGCACCACGCCGAGACCCCAGGTGATCAGCGCGAGGCGGCGCACGCCGCGCAAGCTCAGGAACGAGACCGCCACGATCAGCAGGACCGTGGGGGCAAGGTACATCGCCTGCCGGTTGAGGAAGTAGAAGGTCGGCAGGCCGATGCGCTCGGCCACCGGCGGGCCGCCGCCCATCAGGAAGACGAGGCCGGCCACCATCAGGGCGCCGAGCGCCGCGAGCAGGCCGCGATCGACCGTCCACCACCAGTCCGTGAGGGGCGTGCGTTCCGCGCGGGACATCATGGCGGGCGAGGACTCCTGGGCGCGCTGGACGGGCTGCGGGCCACGGGGGATCCTGTGCCGGAATGGTAAACGCATCCTTAGGGAACCTGGCCCGGACACTTGGGGGACCGGGGCCGCACGTAACGGTTATCCCGCGTGCGAGCCCGCACGTTGCATTCCATGTTAAGAATCTGATGCAACCTTGGGTTTGGCCGACGCGGCGTCGGCCAACCGCCGTGCGGCAGGCCTCCCGTTCCCGCTCCGGCGTCGTCTCAGATCTGCGAGAAGACGGCCCATGTTCGCTGCCCGAAAGACCCTGCAGGCCCGCGCCAAGCTCGCCGCCCTCGACCGGGTGCAGGCCGTGATCGAGTTCGATCTCGACGGTCGCGTCCTCTCGGCGAACGAGAACTTCCTGGCGCTGATGGGCTACACCCTGCCGGAGATCGCGGGGCGGCACCACGAGATCTTCGTGGAGCCCGCACACCGCACCTCGCCCGAGTACAGGGCCTTCTGGCAGCGGCTGCGCGACGGGACCTTCGAGGCGGCGCAGTTCCGGCGGATCACGAAGGACGGCCGCGAGGTCTGGATCGAGGCGTCCTACAACCCGCTGATCGGCCGCGACGGCCGGCCCTACGGCGTGGTGAAGTTCGCTACCGACATCACGCGGCAGAAGCAGGAGGACGCCGACCGCGCCGGGCAGATCGCCGCGATCCGCAAGGCGCAGGCGGTGATCGCCTTCGATCTCGACGGCACGATCCTCGACGCCAACGACAACTTCCTGGCCGCCGTCGGGTATGACAGGGACGAGGTCGTGGGGCGCCACCACAGCATCTTCGTCGATCCACGCGAGCGCACGAGCCCGGACTATGCGGCGTTCTGGGCGAGCCTGCGCAGCGGCGCCTACCAGAGCGCGCAGTTCCGGCGCCTCGGCAAGGGCGGCCGCGAGATCTGGATCCAGGCGGTCTACAACCCGATCCTCGACGCGTCGGGCCGGCCCTACAAGGTGGTGAAGTTCGCCACCGACATCACCGAGCAGGTCCGCCTTCTGGGGAGCCTGCGCACGCTGATCGACAAGAACTTCGGCGAGATCGAGAGCGCCGTCACGCATTCGAGCACGGCAGCCTCGACCGCGACGCGGGCCGCCCACACGACCTCGGGCAACGTGCAGACGGTGGCGGCCGCCGCCGAGGAGCTGGCGGCCTCGGTGAGCGAGATGTCGCAGAGCATCGTGCGCTCGCAAGGGGCCACCGACAACGCCTACGCCTGCGTCCAGGCGGCGGACGGCTACACCAAGCGGCTCGCCGAGACGGCCGCCGCGATGACGGGCATCGTCGGGTTGATCCAGACGATCGCCGGGCAGATCAATCTCCTGGCGCTCAACGCGACGATCGAGGCGGCCCGCGCCGGCGAGGCGGGCCGCGGCTTCGCGGTGGTGGCCAGCGAGGTCAAGGCGCTGGCCGACCAGGCCGCGCGGGCGACGGAGCAGATCAACGCCGAGATCGGCAACGTGCAGGCGGTCTCGCAGGAGGTGGTGGGGGCGCTGGGCTCGATCCGCGGCTCGGTCTCGGTGATGCGCGAGACCGTGGTGGCGACCGCCGCGGCGATCGAGGAGCAGAGCGCGGTGACGCGCGACCTCGCCGAGAACATGCAGAGCGCGGCCGGCGCCGTCACCTCGATCACCGGCAGCATCGGCTCGATCGCCGCAGCGGTGGATCAGGTCTCGGCGGCGGTGAACACCACGCGGGACGCCGCCAAGGTGCTGGCGCGGTAGCGACGACGGACCTTCAGTCCGCGGAGGCTGCCGCGGTCACGGATCGGTAGGGGGCGAGCGCACCGCGCCTCCCTCCCCCGCAGAGGCGGGAGGGAGAGCGGCGCCCTCAGAGCACCTCCCGCACCAGCTCCCGGAAGCGGTCGCCGCGGTGCTCGAAGGAGCGGAACTGGTCGTAGGAGGCGCAGGCCGGGGAGAGCAGCACCACGGGCTCGGGCGCGCCCGACGCTTCCGCGCCCTCGGAGGCCGCCCGCACGGCGACGTCCAGCGTCTCGCAGCGGGTGTAGGGCACCGCGCCCTCCAGCGTCGCCGCGAAGGCGTCGGAGGCCGCACCGATCAGGTAGGCGTGGGCGATCCGCTCGAAATACGGCACCAGCGGGAAGATTCCGCCGTCCTTGGCCTTGCCGCCGAGGATCCAGTGGATGTCCCGGAAGGCGGTGAGCGCCTTCTCGGTGGAATCCGCGTTCGTGGCCTTCGAGTCGTTGACGAACAGGACCCGCCCGCGCCGGCCGACCTCCTCCATCCGGTGGGGCAGACCCGGGAAGGAGGCGAGGCCGGCCTGGATCGCCTCAGACGAGATGCCGAGCGCGCGGGCGACCGCCACCGCGACGGCGGCGTTCTGCCAGTTGTGTGCGCCGCGCAAGCTGCCGATGCCCGAGACGTCGGCGAGGCGGGTGTCGTCGGCGTCGAAGATTGCGGCGTCCCGGGCGATCAGCGCGTCGCCAGCCAGGGTCGCGTCGCGCGGCGAATGGACCGGGACGTGGATCCGCACCAGCCGGTCGCCCCGGCGCTCGGCGATCTCGCGGCTCGGGCGGTCGTCGATGCCGACGATCGCGAGGTCGGCGCCCCGGATCAGCCGCTCCTTGATGGCGGCGTACTGCTCCAGCGTGCCGTGCCGGTCGAGATGGTCGGGGGTGATGTTGAGCAGGACGCCGACGCTCGGAGCGAGCGAGGGCGTCAGGTCGATCTGGAACGAGGACAGCTCGATCACGTGGATGCGGTCGACCGACGGCGGCTCCAGGGAGAGGATCGCGGTGCCGATGTTGCCGCCCATCTGCACGTCGCGGCCAGCTTGCGCCAGGATGTGGGCGACGAGCGCCGTCGTGGTCGACTTGCCGTTGGTGCCGGTGATCGCGACGAAGGGCGCCTCGGGGGCGATCCTGGCGCGCTCGCGGCAGAACAGCTCGATGTCGCCGATGATCTCGACGCCCGCGCCCTCTGCCAGCCCGACGCTCCAGTGCGGCGCGGGGTGGGTCAGCGGCACGCCGGGCGCCAGCACCAGGGCGGCCATCTCCGCCCAGTCGATCCCGTGCAGGTCGGCGGTCTCGATGCCCGCTTCGCCCGCGCGCGCCACGCTTTCCGGGTTGTCGTCCCAGGCGAGCACGCGGGCGCCGCCCGCCTTGAGGGCCTTGGCGGTGGCCAGGCCGGAGCCGCCGAGGCCGAACAGGGCGACGTCGCGCTCCGCGAAGGTGGTGATGGGGGTCATGCGCGCGAAACCTCGAGATCGGCCGCGCCGGGGCGCGGCCGCCTCTCCTAGCCCCGCCGCTCGGGGCTAGGGAAGAGCGCCGCGCGCCGTTTCAGCGCAGCTTCAGCGTGGCGAGGCCGGCCAGCGCCAGGATCACGGCGATGATCCAGAAGCGGATGACGACCTGCGCCTCCTTCCAGCCCTTCTGCTCGAAGTGGTGGTGGATCGGCGCCATGCGGAAGACACGCTTTCCCGTGAGCTTGAACGAGGCGACCTGGATGATCACCGACATCATCTCCAGCACGAACAGGCCGCCGACGATCGCCAGCACGATCTCGTGCTTGGTGGCGACCGCGATGACGCCGAGGAGGCCGCCGAGTGCGAGCGAGCCGGTGTCGCCCATGAAGATCTGGGCGGGGGGCGCGTTGAACCAGAGGAAGCCGAGCCCCGCCCCGATCACGGCGCCGCACACCACGGCGAGTTCGCCCGTGTCGCGCACGTAGTTCACCTGCAGGTAGCTCGCCGTGAAGGAGTTGCCGACGAGGTAGGCGATCACCCCGAAGGTGCCGCAGGCGATCATGACGGGAACGATGGCGAGCCCGTCGAGGCCGTCGGTCATGTTCACGGAGTTGCCCGCGCCGACGATGACGAAGGCACCGAACAGCACGTAGAACCAGCCGAGGTTCAGGAGCGCGTCCTTGAAGACCGGGAAGGCGAGCTGGTTCTGCAGCGGGGCCGGTGAGAAATAGGAGATCGCCGCGCAGGCCGCGCCCGCGATGAGCGCCTCCAGCAACAGGCGGGACTTGCCGGAGAAGCCCTTGTGCGACTGCTTCGTGACCTTGAGGTAGTCGTCGTAGAAGCCGATGGCGCCGAAGCCCAGCGTCACCAGCAGCGTCACCCAGACGTAGTGGCTGCGCGGGTTCGCCCAGAGCAGGATGGCGACGACGGCACCGGCCAGGATCATCAGGCCGCCCATCGTGGGCGTGCCGCGCTTCGTCAGCAGGTGGGTCTGCGGTCCGTCCTCGCGGATCGGCTGGCCCTTCCCCTGGCGCAGGCGCAGCAGTGAGATGATCCAGGGACCGAACCAGAACACGAACAGGCCCGCCGTGAACAGCGCGCCCCCGGTCCGGAAGGTGATGTAGCGGAAGACGTTGAGGGCCGAGAGCGTGCCGCTCAGGTCCGACAGGAGATACAGCATCGGTTCAGCCGAGCCCGCTCGTTCAGGGAGGGGGCGGCCCCTTGGCCGGCCCGGGATGGGGTCAGGTGAGGGAAGCGGGCCCCTCAGGGTGTGGCGGTGCGGGGCGAATCGCGCTGCGCCGCGGCGTCCGCGTAGCGGGCTTTCAGCGCCTCGACAATCCGGCCCATGCGCATGCTGTTCGAACCCTTGACCATCAGGGCGTCGCCCGGCCGCAGGAGCTTGGCCAGCGGCTCGACGAGGTCGTCGGAGGCGCCCGCCGCGATGCCGCGGCGCCCGATGGGCAGCGCCTCGAACAGGTGGCCCATCCGGGTGCCGGCGGTGAAGACGAGGTCGATGCCGTGGGACTCGACCGCCTCGGCGAGGCCGCGGTGCTGGGTCTCGCTGGTGGGCCCGAGTTCCAGCATGTCGCCGAGCACCGCGATCCGGCGCCCGCGCGGGCCGGTCTCGATGCCGGCGAGCGTCGCCAGGGCGGCGCGGGCGGAAGCCGGGTTGGCGTTGTAGCTCTCGTCGACCAGCCAGGCCTCGCCGCCGGGGAGGTGCAGGGCGGTGCGCGCGCCGCGCCCGACCGGGGGGCTGAGCCGCGCGAGCGCCAGGGCCGCCTCCGCGAGGTCGGCCCCGAGCGCGTGGATCACCGCCAGGACACCCAGCGAGTTCATCGCCGTGTGCCGGCCGGCGGTGCCGAGCTGGTAGGTCACGGGCTGGCCCATCACCACGGCGTCGACCACCGAGAGATCGGGGCGCACCACGATGCGCAGGGCCCGCACGTCGGCCGCCTCATGCTCGCCGAAGGTGATCACTCGGCCGGCGGGCGAGGCCTGTGCGTGGGCGAGCAGCCGCGAAAAGTTCGGGTTGTCGCGGTTGATCACCGCGACGCCGCCGGGCTTCAGCCCGGAGAAGATCTCGCCCTTGGCGTCCGCGATCGCCGCGAGCGAGGGGAAGTGCTCGATATGGACGGGCTCGACCGTGGTGATCAGCGCGACGTCCGGCCGGACCTCGGCGGTCAGCGGCAGGATCTCGTGGGCGTGGTTCATGCCGATCTCGAACACGCCGTAGCGCGTCTCGGCGGGCATCCGCGCCAGGGTCAGGGGCACGCCCCAATGGTTGTTGTAGGAGGCGACGGAGGCGTGGGTCGGCCCCTGCCCCGCCAGCACGTGGCGGAGCGCCTCCTTGGTGCCGGTCTTGCCGACCGAGCCGGTGACGGCGACGACCTGCGCGCCGGTGCGGGCGCGCGCCGCCCGGCCGATCGCCCGCATGGCGTCGAGGACCGGGTCGGGTCCCTCCCCCGGCACGGCAAGGACCGGCCCGGATTGGTAAAACTCCTCCGCCCGCGCGGCCCCGACGACCGCCGCGCCCGCGCCCCTTTCCAGCGCCGCGGCGACGAAATCGTGCCCGTCGCGGGCCTCGCCGCGGATCGCGAAGAACAGGTCGCCCGGCTGGAGCGTGCGCGTATCGATCGAGGCACCGCCGATCGGGCGGGCCGCGCCGACGAGCCGCCCGCCGGTGGCGGCCTCCAGGGCTTGCGGGGTCCAGAGGTCTGTCATTTCGTACCCACGTCTTTGCCCGGTCCGCGCCTGTATCGAGACCAGTTTCATGGTGGAGCGCGGGTCCCCTCTTCCGCACGGGAGAGGGAGCGCGTTGCGCCATCCGTGCCCCGGCCCGCAGGCCTTGCTCCGCCCGCTGAGGGCGCGCCTTCCGAGCGCGGCGGCGAGAAGCCTACGCGTCCGCGATCGCGGCCCGGACCACGTCGTGGTCCGAGAACGGCAGGGTGCGATCGCCCACGATCTGGCCGGTTTCATGACCCTTGCCGGCCACCACCAGAACGTCGCCGGGGCCGAGTTCGCGCACGGCCAAGCGGATCGCCTCGGCCCGGTCACCGATCTCGGCGGCGCCGGGTGCGGCCGCCAGGATCGCGGCGCGGATCGCGGCCGGGTCCTCGCTGCGGGGGTTGTCGTCGGTCACGACGACCCGGTCGGCGAGGCGGGCCGCGATCGCGCCCATCAGCGGGCGCTTGCCGCGGTCGCGGTCGCCGCCGCAGCCGAAGACGAGGACGAGGCGGCCGCCGGCGAAAGGGCGCAGCGCCGTCAGAACGCTCTCCAGCGCCTCCGGCTTGTGGGCGTAGTCCACCAGGCACAAGGCCCCGTTGGCCTCGCCGATCCGCTCCATCCGGCCGGGCACGCCGGTCAGATGATCGAGCGCGGCGAAGACGCCGTCCGGGTCGGCGGCACCCGCCGGCGTCGCCAGGACGAGCCCGGCGGCGACGAGCGCGTTCTCGACCTGAAAGGCGCCCACGAGCGGCAGGCGCACCGTGCGGGGCCCGTGCGCGCCGTCGAGGTCGAGCGCTTGCGCGAAGCCCTCGGTGCGGGCGGCGACGAGGCGGATTGCCTCCCCGGCCCGGCCGGTGGTGCGGACCGGCCGGCCCGCCGCCTTCGCCACCGCGATCACCCGGTCGGCGAAGGGGCCGTCGGCGTTGACGATCGCGGGGCGGCCTTCCGGCAGCAGGGTGTCGAACAGCCGGAGCTTGGCCGCGAGATATGATTCGATGTCGGCGTGGTAGTCGAGATGGTCGCGGCCGAGATTGGTGAAGCCGGCGGTGGTGAGCCGCACGCCGTCGAGGCGGCGCTGCTCGATTCCGTGCGAGGAGGCCTCCATGGCCAGATCCGTGACGCCCTCCTCCGCGAGACGCGCCAGGGTCTCGTGCAGCGTCACCGGGTCGGGGGTGGTCAGCGAGCCGTACTGCGCGCCGCGATTCGTCACGATCCCGACCGTGCCGAGGCTTGCCGCGTCGCGGCCGAGCCGGGACAGGATCTGGCGCACGAAATCGGCGACCGAACTCTTGCCGGCCGTGCCGGTGACCGCGACGACCGTCTCGGGCTGGCGCGGGTGGAGTGCGGCCGCCGCGAGCGCCAGCGCCCGGCGTGCGTCGGGCACCGCGATCCAGGGCGTGCCGGCCGGCAGATCGGCGGGCCGCGCGCCCTCCCCCGCGACGGCGACGGCGCCCGCGGTCGCGGCGGCCGCGGCGAAGATCCGCCCGTCCGCCTTCGTGCCCGGCACCGCGACGAAGACCGCGCCGGGCCCGGCCCGGCGGCTGTCGGCGGTGACGGCGGAGGCGGCGAGGTCGGCGACCGCCGCGTCGGCCTCCGGGAACAGGTCGCCGAGGGCCGTCATCGCCCGTCGACCTTGTCGGCGTGGTAGGCGCCGAGCTTCACCATCAGCGGGAACGGCTTCACCGGCGGCTCGAATTGCGGCGGCAGGCCGAGGATCGGCGCGACCCGCTCGATCACGCGGCCCGTCACCACGCCCGAGTTCCAGGCGGCGGTGGCGTAGCCGCCGGATTCCGGCAAGCCCTGCGGCTCGTCCATCAGGGTGACGAAGAGGTATTTCGGGTTGTTCATGGGTGCCGCCGCCATGAAGGTGGTGAAGAGGCGGTTCTTCACGTAGCGCCCGTTGATCACCTTCTCGGCCGTGCCGGTCTTGCCGCCGACGTAGTAGAGCGGGATCGAGGCCTTCTTGGCCGAGCCCTCGACGGCGTTGAGGCGCATGATGAAGCGCATCGCCTCGCTGGTGTCGGAGCGCAGCACCCGCGTGGCCTTCTCCATCGCCGCGTCGGGGGTGGTCTTCAGGAAGGTCGGCGTCATCAGGAAGCCGCCGTTGGCGATCGCCGCGACGGCCGCGGACGCCTGGAGCGGGGCTACCGCGAGGCCGTGGCCGAACGCGATGGTGATCGTGTTGATCTCGGTCCAGCGCGGCGGGATGATGGGGGCTGCCGATTCCGGCAGCTCGGTGCGCAGGCGGTCGAGCAGGCCCATCTTCTTCAGGAAGGCCTTGTGGCCGGGCACGCCGACGCCGAGCGCCATCTTGGCCGAGCCGATGTTGGAGGAGTGCGTGAACACCTCCGGCATGGTGATGACCCGGTTGGTGCCGTGGTACTCGTGGATCTTCTGACGGCCCCAGTTCAGCACGCCGCCGCGGGTGTCGAAGGTCGAGTTGACGGTGAACTTGCCCGATTCCAGCGCCATGGCGAGCGTCATCGCCTTGAAGGTCGAGCCCATCTCGTAGACGCCGACATTCATCCGGTTGATCCGGTCGGGCGAGAGCGCGTCCTTCGGGTCATTCGGGTCGAAATCCGGCATCGAGACCAGGGCGATCACCTCGCCGGTGGTCACGTCGAGGATCATCGAGGCGCCGGCCTTGGCCTTGAAGTGGTCGATGCCCCAGGCGAGCTCGTCGCGCACCGCGAACTGGGCGCGCAGGTCGAGCGAGAGCTGGACCGGCTTCAGGTCGGTCTGCTTGGCGACGAAGCCGAACTCGTTGAGGGCCTTGTTCCCTTGCGTGTCGATGTACTTCTCGATGCCCGCGATGCCGATGTTGTCGAGGTTCGTCGCGCCGATGATGTGGGCGGCCGCGACCCCGTTCGGGTAGACGCGCTTGTGGTCGGGCAGGAAGCCGATGCCCGGGATGCCCAGGCGGTGGACCTCGGCCTGCTGCTTCGGGGTCAGCTCGCGCTTCACCCAGATGAAGCCTGGATCGGTCTTGCCGCGGCGCTTCAGCCACTCCTTCTTGTCCTCGATCTTCTTGCGCAGGTCGCCGGCGTTCAGCTCGGGCAGCACCGCGGTCAGAAGCTCGACGGCCTCGTCCACGTCGTAGATGTTGCCGGGCTCGGCGAAGACCGAGACCGTGCGGATGTCGGTGGCCAGCACCTCGCCGTTGCGATCGACGATGTCGGGCCGGATCGCGGTCGTGGCGGCGGCCGCGACCGCGTGCTCGTTGAGGCCCTTGCCCGGGAAGGCGGCGCGGTAGACCAGCTTGCCGCCGATCGCCCCGAACACGCCCAGGAAGGCGAGGCCGACGATCGCCACGCGGGTGTGCGAGCGCTCGATGGCGAGGCGGAACATCGCCCCGAGAAGGTCGGCGAGCGGTCGCTGCCGCGGGCGCAGGGCGGCGACCGCCGCGGCGAGGCGCGAGGCTTCCTCGGGCGCGACCACGGCCGCCTCCGCGTGCGCCCCGGTCGAATCGTACGCGTCCGCCGCGTGGCCCGCCTCGGGGTGCTCGGCGGGATCCTGGGCGGCCTGGACCGGGTCCAGATGTTCGGCCGCGAAGGGCTCGGCGCCCGAAGTCGGGGTGAAGCCGGGCGCGGCGGACCCGGCGTCCGTCGCCTCGGCCCGTCCGTGCGCGTCGGGGGTGTGGTGGGCGTCATCAGGCACGGGCGCTACCTCGAAGCCGTGGTCGGCGTGCGGGTCGTGGTGACGGTGCGGGTGAGCGAGCCGGTGGTGCGCGGTTCCGGCGCCCCGCCGTCCTTCGGCGTCGCGGTCGCGGCGAGCAGGCGGCCGATCTCGTCGCCGCGCTCGGGCCGGGCCGGCAGGTCGCTGAAGCGGCCGAGATGGCTCACGCCGATCGGCTCCAGCGCGAGGTGCTTGGCAACCGCCGCCTGAAGCCGGTCGGGCCGCGTGAGCAACTGCCACTCGGCGCGCAGCACCGCGATGGCCTGCCGCTCCTTGTGCAGGGCGGTCTTCAGCTTCGAGACCTGACCGCCCTGGTAGAGCGTGTCGTACTTGATCGAGTAGGCGTAGATCGCGGACGCCACGAGGCCGCAGACCGCCAGCAGGTTGAGGAGACGGATCACCGGCGTGCACCTCCGCGCGGTTCGGGCAGGCTGGCGAGCGTGCGGATCGCGTCGAGGGGCTCGGGCGCGGGCGCCTCGGTGCGCTCGGCCGCGCGCAGCTTCGCCGAGCGGGCGCGCGGGTTGCGGGCGGTCTCGGCCTCGCCCGGCAGGACGGGCCCCTTCGTGACGAGCTGGAAGCTGCGCGCGGGCGTGCTGCCCGGGAGCGCGCCGGGCAGGTGGCGCGACCCCTGGGAGGCCCGGCCGCTGCGGGCGGCGAAGAACTGCTTGACGATGCGATCTTCCAGCGAGTGGAACGTCACCACGGCGAGCCGGCCGCCGGGCCGCAGCGCCCGCTCGGCGGCGTGGAGCGCGCGCACCAGCTCGCCCAGCTCGTCGTTGACCGCGATGCGCAGGCCCTGGAACGTGCGGGTGGCCGGGTGGATGCCGCTGCCGGGCTCGGCCCGGACGACGCCCGCCACGAGGTCGGCGAGCTGTGCCGTGGTCTCGATCCGGCCGCGGCGGCGCGCCTCGATGATCGTGCGGGCGACTGCGCGGGCGCGCCGCTCCTCGCCGTAATGGTAGATGATGTCGGCGAGCGCCGATTCCTCGGCGATGTTGACGATGTCGGCCGCGCTCGGCCCGTCCGCGCCCATGCGCATGTCGAGCGGCCCGTCGTGCCGGAAGGAGAAGCCGCGCTCGGGCTGGTCGAGCTGCATCGAGGAGACGCCGATATCGAGCACGACCCGGTCGGCCAGCCCCCCGTCGATCCGGCTCTCGCCGCTCTCGGCGAGCAGGACGTCGAGATCGCCGAAACGGCCGGGCACGAGGCGCAGGCGCCCGCAGGCCTCGGCGACGAGGCCGGCACCGGCCGCGATGGCGCTCGGGTCGCGGTCGATCGCGACGACGCGCAGGCCCGGCTCGGCCGCCAGCATGGCGCGGGTGTAGCCGCCCGCGCCGAAGGTTCCGTCCACGGCGAGCCCGGCGCCGGGCAAGGCCAGCGCCGCGATCACCTCGTCGAGCAGGACCGGAACATGGGGGGGCGCGGGGACGTGCCCGGCCGCCCGCTTCATCGCGCCCTCGCGTGGCGCGGCGTTCCGGGAATCGGTTCGACCCGCCCGCACGGGACGGCGTCTGCGCTGGATCGGCTCATGGGCACCTGCGTCCGACCGCGCTCCCGCCGACCGGAAAGGGGGGGCTCCGACGACCCGGCGGGACGCAATGCCCCGCCCGCGGGCGCTCCCTGCTCCGCGGCAGGGCGTGCCCGTCGGGCCGATCGACGCCGTTGACGGTATGGTTCCGGTTAACATGGGCCTCGGAGGATCGTCAACGCACCCTAGACTGCCGGATGGTGCGCCCCGATCAGATCGCAGCAAGGTTAACCGAACGTTATGCGTCGGCCCGATTCGGCAAAACACCTCGCCCAGCGCGCAGGCACCGATCTTCGCGGCCGGAGGTGGGGTATCGCTATTGACGAGACGCGCTCGAGGCCGCGGACGAATGCTTCGCGGCGCCTGCGCGTGCGGCAGGGCCCGCGGGCGGATCAGGCGGCCTGTAAGCCGGGTTCTGTAGGGCTCCGGACGCCTTGCGGCGCCCGGAACGTGGCAGCCATTCCTCTGGGACGACCGTTGCCGGCCGCCTCGAGCAACCAACCCGGGCGACTGGCCTGGAGAGAGGGCCTGCGGCTCCCTCGCGGGTGGCCGCGCGCCGCCCCTATTCGGTCTTGCTCCCGGTGGGGTTTGCCGTGCCGTCCGCGTTGCCGCGTCCGCGGTGCGCTCTTACCGCACCCTTTCACCCTGACTCCGTGGCGGGCCCGAGGGCCCGTCGGAGCGGTCTGCTCTCTGTGGCACTGTCCCTGGGGTCGCCCCCGCCGGAGGTTATCCGGCACCGTCTCTCCATGGAGCCCGGACTTTCCTCCCCGGGCGCGAGCGCCCGGAGCGGCCGCCCGGCCGCCTGATCCGCGGCGGGGATGCGCCGCGGGCGGTCCCGCGTCAAGGACGGTCGACGGGCCTGCCCGGCGATTGGGCAGGCCTGGATTTCGGGCAGACGGTTGCGGCGGTCCGCGCGCGGGCGCACCCTCCACTTCGAGGTCGGCGCCCGGCGCGCGAGACGATCCTGCCGGCGGGCACCCCTCTTCAGAGGAGAGAGCCATGACGGAGACGACCTGGACGCTCGATGCCGTGCAGATCCTGCGCGAACTCGCCCGCGCGGGCATCCCGCCCGCGGTGATCAGCCTGAAGCTCAAGCGTCCGGTCGAGGCGGTGCGGGCCAAGCTCGCCGAACTCGGCATCACGCCCGCGGCCGCGCTCTGAGGTCCCTACCAGCTTCCGGTGTTCTCCATCGAGGCCCAGGGCTCCTGCGGCGGCTTCGCGCCGCCCTTCTGCAGGATCTCGATGGAGATGCCGTCGGGCGACTTCACGAAGGCCATGTGACCGTCGCGCGGCGGGCGGTTGATGGTGACGCCCGCCTCCTTCAGCCGCGCGCAGAAGGCGTAGATGTCCTCGACCTGATAGGCGAGGTGCCCGAAGTTGCGCCCGCCCGTGTAGGTCTCCGGGTCCCAGTTGTAGGTCAGCTCGACCAGCGGCGACTTCGTGCTCTCGGCCCGCGCGACGTCGCCGGGCGCGGCCAGGAAGACCAGGGTGAAGCGCCCCTTCTCGTTCTCGACGCGCCGCACCTCCTTCAGGCCGAAGATCTCGACGTAGAAGTTCAGGGCCCGGTCCAGGTCGGCGACCCGGACCATCGTGTGCAGGTATTCCATCTGTCCTCACCCTGGCGCGGCGCCGCCGAGGCGGGGCGCCCTCGCCGCTGATCTAGGGCGGGGCAGCGGAAGGCCAGCCTTCACGCCTCGGCCAGCGCCACGGCGCGGGCGGGCGGCAGGTTCTGGCGCAGCTCGCGCGTGACCGCGCTCGAGGCTGCCACGGTGCCGAGATTGGCGAAGGTCTCGTGGTTCTTCTCGATGGCGGAGAGGTCGTAGAGGTAGTTCACCATCAGTCCGTAGGACTGCCGCAACCCCTTGCGGGAGACGTCGCCCAGGAAGTTGATCCGCTCCAGCCGGGCGCCGTTGCCGAGATGGAAGCGGGCGACCGGGTCGAGGGGACGGCCGCGCGGGTTCTTGGCCCGCAGGAAGTAGGCGGCCGCCGCCGGGATCAGGGCCTTGCGCACCGCGTCGGCCTTCGCCTTCTCGGTGCACCAGTCGGGCTCGTCGAGGAGCCGCAGGGTCTCGACGTCCTCGCGGGTCAGGCCCTGCGGGGCGTCGGCCCGGCGCTCCCGGTCGAGCCAGGCGGCGAAGCCCGGCACCGGCGAGAGGGTGACGAAGGTCTTCAGGCCCGGGATCTCACGGGCGAGATCCTCCACCACCTGCTTGATCAGGAAGTTGCCGAAGGTGACGCCGGCCAGGCCCCGCTGGCAGTTCGAGATCGAGTAGAAGATCGCGGTCGTGAAGGCGCGCGGGCTCAGCGTCCGGCGCTCCTCGCTCAAGATCGGCGCGATGGCCGGCGCGATCGCGTCGGTGAGCGCGACCTCGACGAAGATCAGCGGCTCGTCCACCAGCGCCGGATGGAAGAAGGCGAAGCAGCGCCGGTCCTTCGGCTCGATGCGGCGGCGCAGGTCGTCCCAGCCCTGGATCTCGTGCACCGCCTCGTAGCGGATGATCTTCTCCAGGATGTGGGCGGGGGTGGTCCAGTCGATCGGGCGCAGCACCAGGAAGCCGCGGTTGAACCACGAGGCGAACAGGTGCTCGAAATCGGCGTCGAGGCTGTCGATCGCGTCGGTGACCTCCGGCGGGCAGGCGGGGTCGTCGCGCAGCGCCTTGCGCAGGTCGAACAGGTCCTCGCGCATGCGCACCAGCGCCAGCGTGCCGTCGCGGGCGAGGTTGAGCCGGCGGATCAGCTCCTGGCTGCGCGGCTCCACCGCCGTGTGGAGCGCGCCGAGGCGCGCGCGGCTCGGTTCGGCCCGGTAGGCGGCGATGGCCGCATCGACCGCGGCGTGGTCCGCGTCGAAATCGACGGCGATGCGGCGCAGGAAGTCGTGACGCTCGGGCCCCGAGAAGCTCGCGTAGCGGTCGAGGATCAGGCGGGCCAGCGCCACGCCCGAGGCCTCGCCGCGCCGCGAGATCAGGTCGTCGCAGAGCTTGACCAGTTCGGCTGCGCTGGCGCGCGAGGCGAGGTCGCCCCGGCTTATGCCGATGAGGTCGCGGCCGCGGTCGCTGATCGTCTGGATCAGGTCCCCGAAGAAAGAGCTCGCCGCCATGCCTCGCCCGTCCCTCGCCTACCGTCCCGGACGCGGTCGCGCCGCGCGACGGTCGTCCTGTGGCCCGCCCGTTTCTACGGCGGAAGCGTCGCCGCGGCCAGGGCCCGCGGCAAGAGGCCGGGGACCAAGAGACCGGGGATCAAAAGGCCGGGCACCGAGAGGCCGGGCATCACGCGCCGGTCCTGCGCCGGCGCCTCCGGAGCGTCAGACCCGGCCGCCCTCGGCGATCACCGCGCGGTCGGCGCGCTCGCGCCAATCGCCGACGCCGTGCTGGCGTGCGAAGCGCAGCTCCGCGGCGCGCAGCGCGCGCTCGGGGTCGCGCGCCCGCTGGATGCCCACCGAGCCGACGGTGAAGGGAACCCCCAAGATCTCCCTGGCGAAGTCGATGCGGTAGTTCGACACGCGGAACTCCCTGATCGTGTTGCGGTTGCACCGGAGCCCGGCCGAATCGGATCGGGCGATGGCTAGGATCACCGTCATATAGGAGACGACGAATCCGCCGCCGCCAAGAGCGGAAGGCGGTCCATTCGGTACGCGCGGGCGCGATGCAGCGCTTTTTCGCGAGCCCGGAGCCCTAGCCGGACCCGGATATGGGGGCCCGATCCCCCGAATGAAGGCGGTGCGCCATTCTCCCGCGCCCCTGCCCTGCGGCCGTACCGGTTGTCAGGGTGCCCCGGCCGGCCTAACCGGCCCATCCGTCCTACCCCCGGAGCTCCACGAGGCCGCGATGCGTTCCACCCGTCCGTTGTCGGCCCGCGCATGACCGGAAGTCCGGATCCGGCCGGTTCGCCGACCGGTTCGCTGACCCCTCGGGCGCGCCTCGGCCTCACGCTGATCGCGGGCGGGGCGGTCGCCAACATCTACTACAACCAGCCCCTGCTGGCCTTGCTGGCGGGCGAGTTCGGCGACGCGGCCGCCCTCTGGGTGCCGGCGGCCTGCCTCGTCGGCTACGGGCTCGGCATCGTCGGGCTGGTGCCGCTCGGCGACGGCCTGCCCCGGCGCAGCCTCATCGTGGGGCAGCTCCTGGCGTTGGCCCTGGCCCTGGTCGCCGCCGGCCTCAGCCCGAACCTCGCGGGCCTGGCGCTCGCCAGCCTCGCCATCGGCATTCTGTCGTCGGCGGCGCAGCAGGCGGTGCCCTTCGCGGCCGAGCTGGCGCCGGACGCCTCGCGGGGCCGCGTCGTCGGCCAGGTGATGACGGGGCTCCTCACCGGCATCCTGCTCGCCCGCACCGCGAGCGGCTTCGTGGGCGCGCATCTCGGCTGGCGGGCGGTGTTCCTGGCCGCCGCCGGCGTGGCGCTCGCGATGGCGGGGATCGCGCGGGCCACCCTCCCGCATACCCCGCAGACCCGGCGCCTGCGCTACCGCGCGCTGATGCTGTCGATCCTGCACCTCGCCCGCACGCAGCCGGTCTTGCGCCGCGCGAGCCTGTCCCAGGCGCTGCTGTTCGCCGGCTTCAACGCCTTCTGGGTGACGCTGGCGCTCCTCGTCGAGGCGGAGCCCTTCAACCTGACGGCTGCGGGCGCCGGCCTGTTCGGTGTGATCGGCGTGGCGGGCGCGCTGGTGGCGCCGCTGTCGGGCCGCTTCACCGACCGGCGCGGGGCGCGGCCCGTCGTGGTCGGCGGCGCGGTGCTGGTGATGGCGGCCTTCGGGGTGCTCTGGGCCGCCGGGCAATGGTCGCTCGCGGCGGTGGCCGTGGGCGTGCTCCTCATCGACATCGGCCTCAACGGCGCGCTCATCGCCAACCAGACCCAGGTCTACGCCCTGGCTCCGGGCGCGCGGGGGCGCCTCAACACGGTGCTGTTCACGGTGATGTTCGTGTTCGGGGCGGCGGGCGCCTTCGCGGGCTCGCAGGCCTTCCTCGCCGCCGGCTGGCCCGGCGTCTGCGCGGTCGGGCTCCTGCTGTCGGGCGCATCGCTCCTCGTGGCGCTCCGCGGGCCGCGGACCTGAGCGCCTACCTCAGCACCCGCGAGAGCCGGCACCACTGCCCCTTGTCCGCCGGCAGGCCGAAGCGGAGCAGGTCCGACCGGTCGGCGAAGCGCCGCACGTAGATCCCGGCCGCGCCCAGCCGCTCGAACAGGCCGGGCGCGTCCGCGAAGCGCGCCAGCCGGAACAGGCAGGTGCCGCCGACGATCGCGCCGCCGGCCCGCGCCAGCATCCGGTCGAGCCGCGCGGCGTCGGCGGCGCGCGCCGCGGCGGCCGCCTCGCGCCACGCCCGGTCGGCGAGCGCCGCCCGGCCGACCGCCAGCGCCGGCCCGGAGACCGCCCAGGGCCCGAGCGCCGACGCGATCCCGCGGGCCGTCTCCGGAACCGCGAGCGCGAAGCCGAGGCGCAGGCCCGCCAGCCCGTAGGTCTTGCCGAAGGAGCGCAGCACGACGAGCCCCGGCAGGAGCGCGCCCGCGAGGCTCGCGGCCGATTCGAGGTCGCAGAAGGCCTCGTCCACCACGAGCAGGCCGCCGCGCCGGCCGAGATCCCGCGCCAGTGCGATCAGGTCGCCGGCCGGGAGGACGCGCCCGTCCGGATTGTTCGGGTTGACGGCGACGACGACCGAGGCGTCGCCCGCCGCGGCTAGATCCGGGACGGCGGCGACGGCGTGGCCGCCCCGCCCCCAGGCGGCGGCGTGCTCGGCGTAGGTCGGCCCGACGACGGCGACGCGGGCGGGCTGCACCAAGCGCGGCAGGGTCTCGATCAGGATCTGCGTGCCGGGCGCGGCCGCCACGTAGTCCGGGTCCGGTGCGCCGTAGGCCTCGGCGGCCGCCGCGCGGAGCGCTGCCTCGTCGGCGGCCGCGGGCAGGCGCTGCCACAGGCTGGCGTCCAGCGCCGGGCACGGATAGGGAACCGGGTTGATCCCCGTCGAGAGGTCGATCCAGGGCTCGGGTGCCGCCGGGAACAGGGCGCGCGCCGCCCCGAGATCGCCGCCATGCGCCGCCGGAGCGGTCTCGACTTTGCCGGTAGCCCGATGCTCTGGACCGCGCTCGCTCATCCGCCCGCCACGTTCGCCGTCCTGGCCCTGGCGCTCGCCGTGGAGGCCTTCGCCGGCTACCCGGACGCGCTCTACAGGGCGCTCGGCCACCCTGTCACCTGGATCGGCCGGCTGATCGCGGCCCTCGACCGGGGGCTGAACCGGGGCTCCTCCGCGCTGTGCCGGGCAATGGGCGTGCTGGCGTTGGTCGTCCTGCTCGCCGCGGTCGGCGCGGCAGCGCTCGTCCTGACGATTCTGGCGGGCCTCGCCGGGGCCCAGGCGGGCCTCGTTATCCTGGCGCTCCTCTGCGCCAGCCTGCCCGCGCAGCGCAGCCTGCACGACCACGTCGCGGCCGTCGCCCGCGCCCTGCGGGACGAGGGGCTGCCGGGCGGGCGCCGGGCGGTGTCGATGATCGTCGGGCGCGACCCCGAGACGCTCGACGAGGCCGCGATCTGCCGCGCCGCGATCGAGAGCCTCTCCGAGAACTTCTCCGACGGGATCGTGGCGCCGGCCCTCTGGATCGGCCTCGGCGGGCTGCCGGGCGGCGCCCTCTACAAGGCGGTCAACACCGCCGACAGCATGATCGGCCACCGCACCCCGCGCCACGAGGCCTTCGGCTGGGCGGCCGCGCGCCTCGACGATCTCGTGAACCTGCCGGCCTCGCGGCTCACTGCCGGGCTGATCGTCGCCGCAGCGGGGTTGCACGCACTGCGCGGTTCGTCGCGCCCCTCGCCCCGCCGCGCCCTCGCGGCGGTTCGGCGGGATGCGCGGCGGCACCGCTCACCCAATGCCGGCTGGCCGGAGGCCGCGATGGCGGGCGCGCTCGGGCTCGCGCTGGCGGGGCCGCGCGTCTACGGCGGCCGCGTGGTGGAGGATGCCTGGATGGGCGATGGGCGGGCCGAGGCCGGCCCGGCCGATATCGAGCGGGCGCTCGCGCTCTACCGGACGGCCTGCCTGCTGCTCTGGCTGCTGGCGCTCACGGCGGCCGGGCTAGGGTTCCTGCTCGTCTGAGGGCGACCTCGCCGGACCGATCCGGAAGAGGCTCCCCCCTCTCCCCGCGCGCGGGGAGAGGCCTGTCCGCACCTCGTTGTGCGGACAGGAAGCGAAGGCGCAGCCGGAGCGGTGGTGGGGCTTGAACGGAAGAGCCTCCTCCGTCGAAGCCCCCTCACCGTCGCCTGCCGGCTCGCTCAGCCGACGACGAGGTCGCCCGAGCCCTGTCCCCGCACGGCGGGGAGAGGGGATCCGGCAGTCTACGCCGTGCGCGGCGCCACCGGCTCGATCGCCACGCCCCGCCGCGCGGCGTCGCGGCGGAGCGCGGAGAGCACCACGAACATCAGGCAGGCCCCGAGCCCCAGGCAGGCCGCCAGGAAGTACATCGGCGCGAGGTCGCTGCCGCTGCGGTCGCGGATGAAGGGCACCGCGTTCTGGCTGATGAAGCCGCCGAGGTTTCCCACCGAGTTGATCGCCGCGATGCCGGCCGCCGCGCTCGCGCCCTTGAGGAAGGTCGGCGGCAGGGACCAGAACACGGGCTGGGCCGAGAAAACGCCCGCCGCCGCCACGCACAGGCAGGCGAACTTCAGCGCGGACCCCGGCAGCACCACGCTCAGCACCAAGGCGGCCGCCGCCACGAGCCCCGGCACCACCACGTGCCAGAGCTGGTCGCCGGTCCGCGCCGCGCGCCGGGGCACCCACCACAGCGCGAAGGCGGTCACGAGCCACGGCACGATGTTGATGAAGCCGTTGGCGGTGTTCGAGGCGCCGAACCCCTTCACCACGGTCGGCAGCCAGTAGCTCAACCCGTAGGCCGCGAGCGGGAAGGCGACGTAGACCGAGGCCAGCATCCAGACCCGCCGGTCGAGCAGCGCGCCGAACGGGTTGTGGTGCTCGACCTGGCCCCCGCTCTCGCGCTCGTGGGCGAGCTGGGCCGAGAGCCACGCCTTGCCTTCCGGCGGCAGCCAGGGCGCCCGCTCCGGTCCGTCCGGCAGGACGCGCAGCACCACGACCGTGAGCACCAGGGCCGGCAGGCCGGTCGCCACGAAGACCCATTGCCAGCCTTTGAGGCCCAACAGCCCGTCGAGGTCGAGGAGCGCGCCGCCGATCGCCGCGCCGACCGCGTTGGCGAAGGCGCTGGCGATCATGAACCAGCCGATCATCCGGGCGCGGTGAGACTGGGGAAACCAGAGCGTGAGCGCGAACAGCACGCCCGGGAAGAAGCCCGCCTCCGCCACGCCCAGCAGGAAGCGCAGCAGGTAGAACATCGAGGTGTTCTGGGTGAAGCCGAGCAGGATCGTGATCAGCCCCCAGGTGAACATGATGCGGGCGAACCAGCGCCGCGCGCCCACCCGCTCCAGGATCACGTTGGCCGGCACCTCGAACAGGAAGTAGCCGAGGAAGAACAGCGAGGCGCCGAGCCCGTAGACGCTCTCGCTGAGCCCCAGATCGCCGACCATCTGCAGCTTGGCGTAGGAGATGTTCTGCCGGTCGATATAGGCGATCAGGTACATCAGCCCGAGCAGCGGCATCAGCCGCAGCGTCACCGTGCGGACGGTGTCGTGCGCGAGGCGCGCATCGACCTGGGGCGGCTCCGGCGTCATGGCGTCCTCCCGCGTCCGGCTCCCGGGCCGGACTTCAGGTGCAGCCTAGGGCGCGCAATCCTAGCGGGCCAGCGCCAGCAGACGCCCGAGATCGACATGCGCCTCGAGGTGTCCGGCGAGCGCGTCGAGCGCCTCCTCGACGCCGGCCTCGTAGGCGTGGCCGCTGGCCCCGGCCCCGAGGCGCGCCAGCCAGGCGGCGCGCTGCCGGTCGTCGGCGAAGAGCCCGTGCAGGTAGGTGCCGCTGACGAGACCGTCCGCCGAGACCGCCCCGTCGAGGCGCCCGTCGGCGAGGCGGACGAGCGGGCGGGCGGCGTCGGGCCCGGAGGTTGCGCCGATATGCATCTCGTAGCCGGTGAGGGGCAGGCCGTCGGCGAGGCTGGTGCCGGTGACGGCCTCCAGCCGCTTCTCGGGCGTCATCACGGTCTCGACGTCGAGGAGGCCGAGGCCCGGCACGGTGCGGGGTGCGCCCTCGATGCCGTGCGGGTCGGCCAGCGTGCGCCCCAGCATCTGGTAGCCGCCGCAGAGCCCGAGCACCCGCCCGCCCCGGCGCAGATGCGCCCGTATGTCGATGTCCCAGCCCTCGGCCCGCAGGGCGTCGAGGTCGTCGATCGTGGTCTTGGAGCCCGGCAGCAGCACGAGCGCGGCGTCGCCCCTGTCTCTTATACACATCTCCGAGC
>NZ_LSIX01000424.1:0-433 GCF_001556475.1 Methylobacterium sp. CCH5-D2
GCCCTTCACGAACAGGCGGTGGCCCGCCGTGTCGATGATCGCCGAGCCCGAGAGCGTGACGTTGTTGTAGAAGGTGTCCCGTGTCAGGGTCGTCGTGCCCGAGGACGCCGTCAGGTCGCCGTCCGAGCCGTCGCCGAACCACATCAGGTCGTTGGCGGGCGCGTCACTCGTCGAGAACTGGGTGACCGATTCCTTGACCCGAGCAGGGTTCATGACGGTCGTGGTGTCGGTGCCGTCTTGCGCCTGCGCGGTCGTCGAGAACTGCGTGCTGTCGAGAAGCCGCCGGGTGGCGCTGTTCAGGTACAGAAAGGCGCCGAGCCCGCTCCGATGCCAGCGCTGCCCCTCGACAGGCGAGCTGGGATCGGCGCCGACCGGGGTCAGCACCGTGCCCGAGAGGAAGGTCTGGAGCGCCCCCCAGCTCTGGGCGATGCCG
>NZ_LSIX01000425.1:0-1204 GCF_001556475.1 Methylobacterium sp. CCH5-D2
CCGGCTTGGCGGCGCCCGTCGGCGCCGCGGTCGAGCCCGTCGCGGCGGGCTTGGCCGGCAGCCACTCGGCGTCGGAGCGGGGACCGCCGGGGCCGTTGGTCGGGCCGGTGAGCTGGCCGGGCAGCACGTCGCTGACCTTGTTCCAGGTCTGGGACTTGCACAGGAAGGCGATCAGGCAGCCGCGCACGGTCAGCTCGCCCGGCGCCTCGCTCCAGATCGTCACGTCGTAGGACTTGCCGTCCTCCGAGTTGTAGATCTTGCCCTCGTAGCGGGCGTCCGCGTTCGGCTTCAGCCCGAGGATGAGCTGGTGGCCGAGCGAGGGCCGCGCCTGCTTCTTCGTGTCGGGGTTCTTGAAGTCGACCCGGGGCTGGCCCTTGTCGTTGAGCGGCACCTTCAGCCACACGACGTAGCCGCAGAGGTTCTTCTCGGCGGGGCCGCACCGCTCCATGCGGATCCGGGCGCGCCCGTCCTCGGTGAGGAACGTGCCGGTCGCGTCGGCCGGGGCCGCGGCGTGGCCCGCGCCCGCCAGGCCCGCCAGCAGCGCGGCCGGCAGCACCGCGCGCCGGAGACCGGCCCGCCCTGCACCCGTCGCGATCAGTCGAAACGTCATGCCATACTCCCAAGCGAAGCGGGCCGTGCCCCTCCGGCCCCGCTCGTCCGCGCACTCCCGGTGGGTCCCGCGTCCCCGCTGGGGGCGGCCCGCCTGTCGGGGCCCGCAATCCGCCCCGATGTTGACCGCATCATGACGTCCGGTGAGATCTTCCGCCCGATCCGGCGTTTCGCCGTGGCCCGGCAGCATCCCGCGACCCGCCCCTCCACACGTCTGCAGCCATGATCGTCCGCCCGCGCCCGAACCTCCTCGCCATCCTGTTCACGCTGCGCGGCTCGATCCTGCCGCAGGTCGCGCCGACCGTGCTGGGGCTCGCCGCCTTCGCCTGCCTCGTGGTGGCCGCCGAGCAGCGCTGGCCGGAGGCCTTCCCGGTCACGGCAGGCATCGGGCCGTTCACGCTGATCGGCCTCGCGCTCTCGATCTTCCTGAGCTTCCGCAACAATGCCTGCTACGAGCGCTGGTGGGAGGCCCGCAAGCTCTGGGGCGGGCTGATCGTCGAGGCGCGCGGCCTCGCCCGCACGCTGAACGCGCTCCTGCCCGGCGACGACGTCCTGCGGCGGGCGGCCCTGCGCCGCGTGGCGGGGTTCGCGGGCG
>NZ_LSIX01000426.1:0-1248 GCF_001556475.1 Methylobacterium sp. CCH5-D2
GGAGAGGCGCGCGGCCGGGTCCGAAGAGAATCACCACGGGTTGCTCCCGGCGGGCATGTTGGTGCCGGCCTCGACGCGGCGGGTCTGCTCGGCCTTGAGGCGCAGCTTCAGGTAGCGGCCGGGATCGTCCGGCAGGGTCTGGAGCCAGAGCCGGTCGGGGCGGATCTCGTGGGCCTCGAAGCTCTTCGTCACGCGCCGCACCTCGCGCTCGGGGGCGGCCGCCACCATGGCCGAGCCGCTGCCGGTGCGCCCGCGCCCGGCCGCGTCGCTCGCCGAGCCGCGGGCCTCGCCGCGGCCGGAATCGACCGCCTGCTGCTCGGCCCGGCCGCGGCGGGCCACCTTGCTGTTGCCGGGCAGCGAGGCGCTCGACCCGGCCTCCTTGTTGCCGGCCAGCCCCTCGCCGCTCGAGGTGGCCTTGATGTCGTCGCTCTGGTCGTGGTTCCGGGTGTTGTTGTAGCGCGCGCCGTACTGCGCCGTGCCGTTGGCGATGCCCCCGCCCGGACCGCGGTCGATCGCCTCCTCCATGAGACGGGCGATGAGCGCGCGGTTGGCCTGCGCGTCGGCGTCGCGCGGGTTGTACTGCAGCGCCTGATTGTAGGCCGCAACGGCGCCGGCGAGATCGCCGGCACGCGCCAGCGCGTTTCCGAGGTTGTAGGCGTTGCGCCGCCCGCCGTTGCGGAAGATCGCGGCCGCTTGGCCATAGTCGCCGGCCGCGTAGAGGGCGGGCCCGCGCCAGGCCGGGTCGGCGATGATGCCGGAGGCCAGCCCCGGCAGGCCGACGCCCATCAGCAGCCGCCCGAGGCCGGTGCGCGGCTCCGTGAGGGCGCAGAGGGCGACGAGGCCGGCGCCCGCCAGCGCCAGACCGGCGCCGCGCGCGTGGCGGCGCCAGCGGCGCGGCAGCGCCAGGGCGGCGGGAAGCGGAAGGGAGACGGGGCCACGCATCAGGCGCTCCGGCGGAAGAGCAGCAGGGCGGGGAGGGCGGCGAGCAGGAGCAGCCAGCGCCCGAGGTCGGCGAACGCCAGCACCGTGTAGCCGCCGGCCGCGAGGTGCTGGGCCGTGCTGGCGCCGACCGCCTCGAGCACGGCGCCCGGGGCGTCGAGGTCGGCCACGACGCCGCCGCCCGCCCGCACCACCGCGTCGAGCGCGCCCCGGTCGGGTCGCGGCACGCCGGGCGGGAGCGGGCGGGTCGCGGGCACGAACACGCCCTGCAGGCGCCAGCCGCGCTCGGCGATGGCGCGCGCCTCGCGC
>NZ_LSIX01000427.1:0-722 GCF_001556475.1 Methylobacterium sp. CCH5-D2
GTCTCGTGGGCTCGGAGATGTGTATAAGAGACAGCACCACACCCTCCGCGGGCGTCAGCTGGACCGGCTGTGAGTGTCAGTACGGCCAGCACCATCACAGCGGCCTTGGCAGCTCGAAGCATCCAGGCGTCCCCCTGTTTGTGCCAGGATGCCAACGTGGCGCTGACCTGACAGCGATGGTGCACGGTTGCGCACAGGGATCTATCGTTGAGGTCGTACAGTTCGGGCAGTGGCCCGCGATAGGTGAGAGGCCCCGATCCGTATCGGCGGCCGGGACCTCATCATACCTTTTAAGCTACGAAGTAAGCTACGAAGTAGCTCGCGCTGACCTGATCCCCCCGGATGCCGGCCAAGTCGACCACGCCGCCGCCCGAGAGGGTGAGCAGGGCGTCGCCATTCTGGGCCGAGCTGACCGTGTAGGTCTGGCCGCCGTCGCCCTCGTTTCCTGTATCACAGCATAGACTTGAATGAGTCCCCTACCTAGCGCCTTCCCCCTGACCATCGGCCTCGTCGCTTTCGGCACGCTCCTGATTCTCGCTCTTGCGGATCGCTTTGCCGCCGACGAGGTGGAGTACCCCACCCACAACAGCGCTCGCGACTTGTGCTGATCCGGCTGGTCCGCCCCCGGATCGCCCTCCCCTCCCCGCTTCAATCCCTTTCGCCCTCGAGCACGCCATGCTCACAGCCCTGTCCGATTCCCAAGCCGCTGGTCCCCTGTCCCT
>NZ_LSIX01000428.1:0-227 GCF_001556475.1 Methylobacterium sp. CCH5-D2
AGTACCGGCAGCGGGCATTTCAGGCCCGTCAGATCCAGATCGACCCCGTCCGCCATGACCGCACGCGAGAAAGCCCCGCCGACGCGGTGCGCCGACAGGGCTTTCCTTAGTGGGTCCGGTTCGGCCTGTCAGCCTTACCAGCCGCCGTAGCCGTAATAGCCGCCATAGGCCGGGTAGCCGTACCCGTAGCCGACCGGCGCGTAGCCGTAGGCGGGGTAGCCGTAACC
>NZ_LSIX01000429.1:0-4222 GCF_001556475.1 Methylobacterium sp. CCH5-D2
GGGTCTGCACCGCCTCGTTCCAGCGGATGTGGTCGCTGGCCAGGTTCCAGTCCCAAATCGCGTCGTTGGTCGCGCGCGCCGCCATGCGGTAGCGCTCCTCGGTCTCGCGCAGCACCTGTTCGGCGCGCCGGTCTTCGGTGATGTCGCGTGTGGTGCCGATGAAGCGCACGGCGCGGCCGTTCTCGAAGAACACCTGACCTTTGGCGGCGACCCAGCGCTCGATGCCATCCTGCAGGCCAATCGTGCGATAGGCGATGTCGTAGGTGCCGTCACTGCCGGGAGCGAGCACGGTCTTGACCGCCTGATCGACCCAGTCCCGGTCCTCCGGATGCAGGCCGGCTAGGAAGGTGTCGTAGCTGACTGCTGTACCAGCCGGCAGGCCAAACAGGGCGCACGTCCGCGCATCCCAGCCCAGTTTGCCCGTGATCAGGTCGTAGTCGAAGATGCCGACATCGGTTGCCGAAACCGCTAGGCGCAGCTGGTCCTGGACCTTGCTTAGGGCAGCCTCATCGGCACGTTGCCAACTGCGGTCACGCAGGATTTTCAGGAACCCCTGCACCGTGCCCGTTTCATCCTTGAGCGGCATCATCTCGCCGCTGGCAAAGAACCGCTCCCCGCCCTTGCGCAGATGCCAGCGCTCGTCCGGCGCGCGGCCGTTCTTAAGCGCCAGCGCCATCTCGGTTTCCGGGCGACCGTCAGCGCGGTCCTCCGGCGTGAAGAACACATGCGCGGGATCCCCCAGCATCTCCCCCTCACGCCAGCCGAGGATCTGCTCGGCCCCCGTGTTCCAGCGGGTAACGCGGCCGCCCCGGTCCATCGCGATGATCGCGTAATCCGTGGCGCTATCCAGGATGCGCTGGTGCAGGATTTGCTGACCGCGATGCTCGTGGGCGGCACGCTGGAGCTTGAACAGGGTCACAATCTGCCGGGCTAGGCCCTGCAGACAGGCCTGCTGGGCCTCGGTCAGGCCAGCAGGCCGGGGCGTATCATCCAGCAAGCAGAGCACACCCAAGTCACCGCCGGTCGAGGTCCGGAGCGGGACGGCCACGTAGAAACGCGTCGCACCACCAGGAAGGAGGATGTGAGTCCGCTTCGGCAGCGCCTGCAGGTCCGTCACCACCGCCAGATCGTCTGGAATGCGCGCCTCACGACAGACTTCCGGTGCAGCCTTGCCCCCGCGCGCACTGAAGCTGGCATGCACCTGCAGGTGCTCTCCGTCCTTCAAGCAAATGATGGCATAGGTCACCTTGCACAGTTCGACAGCCACCCGCAGAGCATCGTCAAAGCTCTGCTGCGGCACGCGTGCGTAGGCGTTGTCGAAAGCGTTAACCATCGCGGTGTCTGGTGCTATAAGTTGTATCCGTTACGTGCCTTGTGCTCAAACCGCCTGATACAGCGGACCATCATCATTTGTCATGCTGCGCAGAGACACCAGCGCGCCACTCGCGCTGTAGACGGCCCCGAGCACAGTCTCGTAGTGCCGCTTGACCGCGCCGTGGCACTCGCAGGCCGTGCCCTCCACCGCGGAGCGGCTCACGATGATGATCCGCCCGCGCCGGACCTGGATCAGCCCCTGCTGCTGCAACATCCTGAGCGCCCGCGAGAGGTAGGAGCGCTGCACGCCCAGCAGCTCGGCCAGCACCTCGTGGGTGATCGGCAGGACATCGGTGCCAAGCCGGTCCTGCAGACTCAGCAGCCAGCGGGCGCAGCGTGCCTCGATCGTATGACTGGCGTTGCAGGCCACCGATTGCAGAACCTGGGCGAGCAAGCAATCGGAGTAGCGGGTCATCAGGTTGCGCAGGCCGGGTGAGGCTTGCTTGATCTGCTGGAGGACGGCCGCCTCGATGCGCAGGACCGAACCGGGCACCTGGATCACCGCGCGGCTGAACGCCGGCAGAGCTCCTTGGCTGACCACCCCGCCGATGGCGCCTTCATGCCCCACCGTCGCGGTTTCCACGGCACGACCGTCCTGCAGGCCGATCACCAGGGCAGCGACACACTGGCCAAGCGGAAAGGAGATGAACCCGACATCCTCACCGGCCTCAAAGAGGGCATCACCGCGCGCATACTCTTTGAGTTCCAGGTGCGGCTTGAGTAGGGCCTGATCGGGCAGGCGCAAGGCGCTGAGGAGCAGATTGCCGCTAAGCAGTGCATCGACGTCGGAGGGCATGGGAAAGCGGCAGGTCGTTCCTGATTGGTTCAGGCTCCTCATTACCGCAACGCTTATCGCCCTGTCTGTGCACAAGTGCCCATATGCGCGAAAGTTCAGCGACTTTCATCGGCTTGGCTGCCACCCGGCACGTACGCAACCTAACCTATGCAACCTTTTGCACGCACAGGGTTTCTAGGCTTGTGTCCGTGTGCTCCACCCTGCTTGCGCCTTGTGATGCCTCGCTATTTCATCGACTACGACGACGGCTCTGTGTGCCTGCGGGACGATGAGGGCACCTGTTACGAGAACCTGTTGGCGGCTCGCAACGCGGCCATCGCCGCGCTGCCTGATATCGGTCGTGAGGCACCGCCTCCGGATGGGAAGCGCAACTTCGTGGCATACGTCCGTGATGAGCAAGGGAGCCGGCTCTGCACGGTTGAGCTCAACCTCAACGCTCATTGCTTTCCTGAGTAGCGCTCGCCACACCCCACGATTAGAGCTTCCAGCGGACGTTTCTCTCAACCGCACTATGTGCACTACTGTACAAATAGTCTGCAACCTAAAATCTTACCCATCACAATTGCCTGATGGACTTACATAGTTTACTGCGTCGCAGTGTCGCTGCGTGTAGGTCCGAATGACTAGCAACCCAGGGAAGCCTGTAATCAATGCTCCCTGCTACGCCTCCTGCTTCCTGCCCGTTCATGCAAGAGCTGATTGCCCTGTTGCAGGAGCTGCCGCCTGGTCAGGACCGGCGTGTTGCCGAACGCCTACAAGGTCGCCTGGACCAGCTGGAGTATGCTGCACGCTGTGAGGACGCAGCCCAGAGTACCCTATCAGCCATCCAGGGCGCACGGGTCTTACTCAGCCTTTCAGCGTTCCCTATCCCGCTGCGGTCAAAACCGATAAGGCGGTCTGTAACGGCTGCACGTCCGTCTACTCGCTAAGGCAGCGGCCCTGTGGGCCAAACACGCACTGCTCGCCCTTTGGCTGGCTCAATCTGAACGATGCGAATTGCTTGAGTGCGTGGCATTGGCAGACTAGGCACAATCCACGCGTGCATCTAAGGCGCAGGCATGACCACTGCAGCCGACCCATCGAACGCGGCCTTGCCCTCGGCGGCCTCAGCGAGAAGTGCGGGTGAAACAGGGGTACGATTGACCCGCTTCAGAACCGACACAGCCTGATCCTCCCGTTAGAAGCCGTTGGCGTGCCGGAACCGGACCAGCACGGCCAGGAAGGCGTCACGGTCGTTGGCCAGCGCGAAGAAGGCTCCTTCGATCAGACCTTCCGCCACCGCCACCGGCGTGTAGCTCTCGGCGTGCAGGGAGTGGGCGATCTCGGCGGCCATCGCGCGGGCGTTCCCGATCTGCATCGTCCTATCCAGTGGGGTGTGGCTCATGCGGGTTCGGCTCCTTTCATCTATCTGATAAAGGACATTATCAGGCATGGAGTAGAGGAACACACGCCTTCTACGGGGTGCACTTCGCTGCTGGTTCTTGCAACGGCTGTTCGCATAAGGCCCAGTATGGAAGGCGCAGCAAGGTGGCTGCGCGCCCGATCAGCCGTAGAGCCCTTCGGCTCGCAGGCGAGCGAGCAACCGGACGGCCTGCTCCTGGGCTGCGGCGTCATGCTTCTGCTCCTCGAAGCCATACTCGAACATCGGCAGCAAGGTGTGCACTGCCCGATCCATGGCCGAGCCCTGCCACAGGATCAGCACCTCCCGGTCAACCAGGTCCTTTAGGACGTACCAGAGCGTCAGGACGAGGCTGAGGGAGGACCGGTCCCTCCAGTCGGCTATGACATCCTTGCCGATGCGGTCGAGCCGGCGCAGGACCGCCTGCTGCTTGCGGGGCGCAAGATCGGCGAACGGCTCCAGGCAGGCGATGCGCAGGCCACCGCTTCGTCATTCTCCGCCTGCCGCAGGGCAAAGGCGATCTGTTCATTCGTGAAGCGTGTTCGAGGCATGGCATCCACCCTCCTTCAGGGTCCAGGATGCCCAAAAGCTTGCATTCAGTGGAGTGGTCCCCTGACGGTGGGCACGATCAGGCGGCGGTTTTGACCGTCTGC
>NZ_LSIX01000430.1:0-6071 GCF_001556475.1 Methylobacterium sp. CCH5-D2
TCCCATAGGGAGAGGTCTGCTTTCGCAGAAAGCCGGGTGAGGGGTATGAGGTTTCTGGGTAGGGCGTGGCGCTGAACGCGCGTCGATGGCGTGCTCGGGTCTGAGAGGTCATACCCCTCACCCCAACCCTCTCCCTATGGGAGAGGGGGTAGGGCGCGGTTCCAGTGGCGGTCCGGGAGACGGCCCCGGCTAAATGCAATCGCCCTGACCATAGGAAGAGGGGGCGCGGCGCGGTTATCGCCCGACTGAAACTCCGTCTCCGGCCCGACGACAGAGGTTCGTACAAGCTTGATCTGGAGCCTTCCCTGCGACAGCCCCGCTCTCGCCCGAACGCGGTACGGCGGCAGAACCATTGTGCAGACGCCCTCCCCATGCGGCCAAGCCGGTGCTATGCACGGGCGCTCTTCAGGCGTAAGGGCCGTCCCGACGCCCGTTCCCGTTCCCCGCTCGATGCGAGTGCCGACATGAACCCGCTGGTCCCGCTCTTCGTCCTCGTCAGCCTGCCGATCGCGGCGATCAGCCTCGTGCTCTACACCGATACCGGCATCGAGCCGGCCCTGGTCTGGGCGACGGTGAAGACCTTCGTGATCCTCGGCCTCGTCGCGGGCGCGCTCTCCTTCGGCGCCAGCCGCCTCGCCGAGCGCAGCAAGGCCTGAGGACGCGGCGCGGGACCCGCGCCGCCGCCGTACGACACCGAGAGGGCCTGATGCTCCAGATCGTTCCGGCCTTCGGCCGTATCGGGGAGGAGAACGCCTTCTCGGTTCTGGCCCGCGCGGGCGCGCTCGCCGCGCAGGGGCGCGACATCGTCAACCTCGGCATCGGCCAGCCCGACATGCCGACGCCGCCCCACATCGTGGAGGCGGGCATCCGGGCGTTGCGCGACGGCCACCACGGCTACACGCCGGCGGTCGGCATCCCGGGCCTGCGCGAGGCGGTCGCCCGCGACATCCTGCGCCGCCACCGGGTCGAGGTCTCGCCCGATTCCGTGCTGGTCGTGCCGGGCGGCAAGGTCACCATGTTCATGGCGATCCTGATGTTCGGCGAGCCCGGCGCCGAGATCCTGTACCCGGACCCGGGCTTCCCGATCTATCGCTCGATGATCGAGTTCACGGGCGCCACGCCGGTGCCGGTGCCGATCCGCGAGGGCAACGGCTTCGCCTTCTCGGCCGCGGAGACGCTGGCGCTGATCACACCGCGCACGCGGCTCCTCATCCTGAACTCGCCGGCCAACCCCACGGGCGGCGTGACGCCCAAGGCCGAGATCGACGCGCTGGTGGCGGGCCTCGCCGCGCATCCGGACGTGGCCGTGCTCTCGGACGAGATCTACGGCACGATGACCTATGACGGAGAGGCGCACACCTCGCTGCTGGCCTATCCGGAGATCCGCGACCGGCTGATCTACCTCGACGGAGCCTCCAAGACCTACGCGATGACGGGCTGGCGCCTCGGCTGGTCGGTCTGGCCGCAGCCGCTCTACGACGCGGCGCGCAAGCTCGCGGTGAATTCCCATTCCTGCGTGAACGCGGCGACGCAGTACGCCGGCATCGCGGCGCTCGACGGGCCGCAGGATTGCGTCGCCGAGATGATGGCCGCGTTCGACCGGCGGCGGGCGATCGTGGTCTCGGGGCTGAACGCCCTGCCGGGGGTGAGTTGCCGCACGCCGAAGGGGGCGTTCTACGCCTTCCCGAACGTGTCCGGCACGGGCTGGCGGGCCAAGGCACTGGCCTCGGCCCTCTTGGAGGAAGCCGGCGTCGCGACGATCGGCGGCCCGGATTTCGGCGTGCACGGCGAGGGCTACATCCGCCTGTCCTACGCGAATTCGATGGACAACATCCGCCGGGCGCTGGCGCGGATGCGCGGCTTCCTGGAGGAGCGGAAGCCGGGCTGAGCCCACGCCGAGATTCAGGCGGCCAGTTCCCGCTCGATGCGCTCGGCCGCCTCCCGCGGCACGTCGAGCGCCTCGCCCAGCATCTTGAGGAACTGCCGCTCCTGCACCGTGTCGAGATCGATCGCGAGGCGGGCGGCGGCGTAGATCCGGGCCGCGGCCTCGGGGGCGTCCACGGCGTCGGCGATCTCGTCGATCTCGGCGGGGTTCTCCAACTCGCGCTCCAGCCAGGCGCGGCCGTCCCGGTCGATGCCGGCTTCCGCCACCGCCCCGTCCAGGCGCCGGCGCTCGCCCGCGTCGATCACCCCGTCGGCGAGGGTTGCGGCCACCATGGCGCGCAGCATCAGCCGCGCCTCGTCCTCGTCGACATCGCGAAAGTCCGGCGTCGCCGTGCCCGAGGCGGCGGAGCCCCGCAGGGCGTGCCAGGCGATGCTGCCGACGAGGGCGAGGCCGCCGAGCGCGGCGCCGGCGGCGAGGCCGCCGCGGCGGGCGCGCACCAGCGCATCGACGATCCGTTTGCTGTCGGCCATTCCCGAGAACTCCGTTGGAAACACGGAGCGGAAACGGCCGGAGGGCCGCCCGGGTTCACGCCCGGGCGGCAGGCGCTCCGGGCGCCTCAGGCGTCGAGCTTCTGCCCGTCCTCGTCGTCCTCGTCCTCCTCGTCGATATCGACCAGGAAGACGATGTCGGCCTCGTCCTCGTCCTCCTCGGAATCGGCGTGGGCCTCGACCGGCTCGAAATCGCCCGAGCCGTCGTCGTCGGCCAGCGCGTCCTCGAACATCTCGACCTCGTCCTCGGTCGCCGGGCGGACCTTCAGCTCCGAGGTGCCGTTCCAGAGCGGCTTGCCGGCGCTGGTCAGTTCGCGGATGTCGGACTTGAAGCCGTCGCAGGTGAAGAGGTCGCGCGCGGTCTCCTCGTCGCCGTTGATCACAGCCACGGCGGTGCCGTCGATCTCGAGGGTGAACATGGCCGGCATCCTTCTGTCAGGTGCGTCGCGGGGGCGCTTCGCGATTCTGGCCGCCTCCGCCGCGCCGCCTCAGTAGGCGGGCGCGCCCCGCGCGCCAAGCCCAGTTTCGGCGCCCGCCCCGCGCCTGTCCCGCTCGGTGCGACCTCGCGGCGATCGGACGCCGCCGTCAGACCCCGCCGCCCGCCCGCGAGACGGCGCGCTTGACCACGCCCTGGACCTCCTTGTTCGACAGGAACAGGTCGTGGTTGATCAGGCCGCCGCCGTAATCGGAGGCGTCGGCCACCCGCACGCCGAGTTCCTCGAGCCGGGCGCGGTCGGCCGCGCCCGCCCGCACGACGCCGCCCGCGATGGTGCTCGACAGTTCCAGCGCCCGGTCGTTCGTGGAGGAGATCACCGTGATCTTGCTCACGTCGGGCCCGAGCCGCTTCACGCCGTTGGCGAAGAGGTCGAAGTCGATGTCGGGCGCGGCCAGCACCACGGCGCCGATGCGCGCCATCGCGGCCTCGCCGGCCTCGGCGCGCAGCATGCGCAGGGTCTCGAGCGTCAGCAGGGTGCCCATCGAGTGGGCGACGATGTTGATGCGGCCCCCGCTCGGCGAGGAGGCCAGCGTCTTGAGGAGGTCCTCGAAGGCGTCGCGGGAGTAGAGCGCGCTCTCGCGGTCGTAGCCGTAGTCGAAGGTCGCGGCCGCCGACGGCCAGGTGAACAGGCCCGAGACGCCGCGGAAGCGGATGCCGTCCGAGAGCCGCGCGGCGCTGATGGTCGCCGACTCGAAGGACTCGCGGTAGCCGTGCACGTAGATCAGCACGTCGCGCCCGAGCGCGGCCTGCGCGAAGGCGTCGGCGGCGCCCGCGCCGGTCTCGATCTTCGGCACCTCGCCGATGGTCCAGTCCCCCGTGACGACGGAGGAGACCTTGCCGATCAGCGAGCGGTCGGGGGGCGAGAGGCGCACTTCAGCGAAGCTCAGCCCCTTGCCGCGCTCCGAGCCGAAATAGGGCGCGCGCGGGCCGTTCGCGACGGGCTTGCGCGTGGTAGCGACGAGCAGCACCGGCATCACGTCGAGGGCCGATTGCTTCTCGGGAATCGCGGTGCCGGTGGTGAGCCCGTCCGTGATGCAGCCGCCGAGGGCGGGGCTTAGCGCGGCGACGCCCGCGAATCCGCCGAGGCGGACGAGGGCGCGTCGGGTGAGGGGCTGGCGCAGCATGATCCGGGGTCGCATCCGTGGCGCTGGAGGCTCCGAGCCCCCGTCGACCCTCTAGCCTCTGGCCGAGGATCGTGACCATGGCGGGGCACAAGCGTGACCGTGCCCGGTGTGGATTGCGGGCAGCGGGCGGCCTGTGGTGCGGGGGGCACAGGCGGAGCGACGACCACTCTCGACGAACGCCGCGGCTGCGGTCATGAAGTGAGCATGGCCGCTCCCGCCCTCGACCTCGACGCCCTCCGAGACCGGCTGCTCGCCGGCGAACGCGCGGCGCTCGCGCGCGCGATCACGCTGGCGGAATCGAAGCGGGCCGACCACCGGGCGGCGGCGCGCGACCTGATCGACGCCGTGCTGCCCCATACCGGCCGGGCGATCCGGGTCGGCATCACGGGGGTGCCGGGGGTGGGCAAGTCCACCACGATCGACGCGCTCGGCTCCAACCTGACGGCCGCCGGCCACAAGGTGGCGGTGCTCGCCGTCGATCCCTCCTCCACGCGAACCGGCGGCTCGATCCTCGGCGACAAGACCCGGATGGCGCGCCTCGCGCTCGACCCCAACGCCTTCATCCGGCCCTCGCCCTCCTCGGGCACGCTCGGCGGCGTCGCGGCCAAGACGCGCGAGACCATGCTGCTCTGCGAGGCGGCGGGCTTCGACGTGATCCTGGTCGAGACGGTCGGCGTCGGCCAGTCGGAGACGGCGGTGGCCGACCTCACCGACTTCTTCCTCGTGCTGATGCTGCCGGGCGCAGGCGACGAGCTGCAGGGCATCAAGAAGGGCATCCTCGAACTCGCCGACATGATCGCGGTCAACAAGGCGGACGAGGGCGAGGCCGAGCGGCGGGCGAACGCCGCGGCCTCGGAGTACCGGGCGGCGCTCCACATCCTGACGCCGGCCTCCGCCACCTGGACGCCGCCGGTGGTGACGATCTCCGGCTTCCACAACCTGCGCCTCGACGCGCTCTGGGAGAAGATCGTCGATCACCGCCAGCGCCTCACCGCGACCGGCGAGATCGCGGGCAAGCGTCGCGAGCAGGACGTGAAGTGGATGTGGGCCCTGGTGCACGAGCGCCTGCACCAGCGCCTCGTGGGCACCGCGGAGGTGCGGGAGCGGACGGCCGAGGCCGAGGCGGCGGTCTCCCGCGGCGAGCACTCCCCGGCGGCCGGCGCGGCACGGATCGCCGAGCTGATCGGGCTGTGAGCCCGATCCTCGTCACCGGGTTCGGGCCCTTCCCGGGCATGCCCGCCAACCCCAGCGCCGCGCTGGCGCGGGCGGTCGGACAGCGCCTGCGCCGGGCGCCCGGCGGCGCGGCCCGGGTTCTGGTGCTGCGCACCGCCTACGCGGCGATCGCCGACGCGCTGCTCCCGGCCCTGGCGGAGAGACCCGCCGCCGTGCTGATGCTCGGCGTGGCGACGCGCGCGCGGCGGATCCGCGTCGAGATCCGCGCCCGCAACCGGGCGAGCCGTCTCTACCCCGACGCCTCGGGCCGGCCCGCCGCCCGGCTCGTCCTCGACCCGGGGGCGCCGGCCGCGCGCGGCGGCGCGGCAGCGGCCCAGGCGCTCGCGATCCTGCGCCGCCAGGGGCTCGACGCCCGCCCCTCGAACGATGCCGGGCGCTACCTCTGCAACGCGAGCTACTTCGCGGCGCTCGCCACCGGCCTGCCCGTTCTGTTCGTGCACATTCCCCCGGTCCCGCGCACCCGCCGGCCGCGGCGCCCGGGCGACGGCGGGGTCTCGGGCGGCTGTCAGGCAGCTGCGCTCGCGGAGGTCGCGCGCCGGCTCGCCCGCCTGCCCGGACGCCCCGCGCCCGCGGCGGGGCCGGCGTGAAAAGTCGCGCTCGGACGGGGCGAATCCGCGTCTCGCACGTTCAGTGCTCGACGGACGGCGCCCAGGTCTCCCGGACCCGAGGTCTTCCTTGACCCGAGCGGCGCCCCGCAACCGAATGGGAGAGACCACCATGGTTGACACGGATCGGATCGTCGGCGGCGCGAAGGAGTTCGCGGGCCGCGCGCAGGGCGCGGCGGG
>NZ_LSIX01000431.1:0-417 GCF_001556475.1 Methylobacterium sp. CCH5-D2
TCGTCCACCACGTCGCCACCAGCATCAACGTCGAGACCGTGGTCGACGCCGTCCACCGCGACCTCTGCGCGGCCGTCGAGGCGCGGACCCGCGACGGGGCCGACGTCCAGCCACCGACGGAAGCCCCGCGCGGCGCCCCGGTCGCGCCGGCGGACGGCGGCTATCTGCAGGCGGTCGACACGGATGGCCTCGCCGACTGGGCACACGAGCGGCGCGTCGTCCTCGCCCTGAGGGTTCGTCCGGGCGATTTCGTGCCACGGGGATTCCCGGTCGCCTTCCTCTCCGCGGGCGTCGAGGACGCCGCCGAGGCCGTCGGCCGCGCGCTCACCTTCGGGTGCCGGCCCGCCGCGCTGCAGGACCTCGAATACTCGGTGCGGCAGCTCGTCGAGATCGCGGTGCGGGCGCTCTCGCCCGGCA
>NZ_LSIX01000432.1:0-1331 GCF_001556475.1 Methylobacterium sp. CCH5-D2
AGCGCCTGCCGCTCGCTGCCGTCCGGACGCCGGAAGCCGACGGATACGAGCCAGCGGCCGGAGGCGCGCTGCATCGGCAGCGTCACTGCGGTGCCGGCACCTGCCGGCCAGACGACGGCGACCTGATCCACCCTCGGGGCGGAGGGGATGCAAGCCGCGAGCGACACGACGGTAAAGAGCAGCACCAGCGCACGCGAAAGGGTCGGCATGGGCATAGGTCTCCGCTCCCACGGCACGGATGCGCGGGTTCGAGGCCAGATGGCGGGACGGTCAGCCGGCTCGGCGCAGCGCGTCCTCGCCGTCGGGCAGGTATTCGAGCAGGTCTCCCGGCTGGCAGTCGAGTTCGCGGCAGATCGCCTCGAGCGTCGCGAAGCGTACCCCCTGGACCTTGCCGGACTTGAGCAGCGACAGGTTCGCCTCGGTGATCCCGACGGCGCGGGCGAGATCCTTCGATTTCCGCTTGCGTCGGGCGAGCATCACGTCGAGCCGCATCACGATCGGCATCAGACGAACCCGTCCCGGTCGTCCTTGATCGCCTGCCCGGCCCGGATGAGTTCGGACAGGACGATCAGGAACGCCGCGAGCAGGAGGGCGTGGAGCGAGGAGGTGCGCCACCATGCCAGGTCCACCCCATGCCCGACGAGACGGACGAGGATCTGCCCGGCGGCCGGCGCGACGGCATAGGCCAGGAGTCCGATCGCCATGCGGCGCAGGCGGGATGCGTGACCGGCCGCGAAGACCGCGCCGGCCGCGAGATCGCGCAGCAGGGCACGCAGGTGGCAGAGCACGAACAGGACCGGGACCTGGGTCGCGGTGAAAGTCACCGCATAGGCGAGACGGGTCGGCCAAGGCAGCGCCCCGAAGGAAACGAGGCCGGCGATGCCGTCCGGACGCGAGCCAAGGAAGCCTGCTCCCGGCGCGAGCCAGAGGAATGCACCCTGGAAGACCAGCCCGAGCGACAGCACGATCCCGGTGAAGACGACGAAGCCTGCGAGGATCATCGTGACGAGGGAAGCCATGCAACTGGCCCAGCGCCGGAGCGCAGGATAGCCGTCGGGCTCCGGCTGGACCGGCTCGTCCCGGCGCGGAAGGGCAACGACGTTCGGCATTCCGACTCCTACGGGTCGGAGATACCGCAGAAAATACTTTCTGTGCAACGATAATTTCGGCTGCGTACCATCTTCCAGTCCGACGGCAGCGCCAGATGGGCGGAAGTGCCCCGAAAGGCTCGACCGTGAACGTCTGTTTCGGCGGCAGCGGCGAAAATCGCTTTCCTCCGAGCGCCTGTTCGTCCTGGTTTGCCAAGGACGGACCCCATATCCGGCACGGGC
>NZ_LSIX01000433.1:0-1072 GCF_001556475.1 Methylobacterium sp. CCH5-D2
GCGAAGATCGGCGGCGCCTCGCCGGTCGAGCCGAAATCGACGGCGCCGGCATTCAGCGATTCGAGGAGCTGGGGACCGGCCGGGAACTCGGCCCACTGCACCCGGTAGCCGAGCGGCGCGAGCTTCTTCTCGAGGAGGCCCTTGCCCTTCAGGAGCACGAGGGTGCCGTACTTCTGGTAGCCGACGCGGAACAGCCTGTCCTCGGCGCGCGCGGTGAGGGCGGTGAGGAGGACCAGGGCGAGGGCGGTCAGCAGCGTCCAGGCGGGGTGGAGGGGTGCGCGCGCGGCAAGGCGAGCGGCTCGGGCCGGCATGGGGGGTCTCCTTGGTTGGACGGGTGGAGTCGGATGAAAGGGCGCGACGCAGCCTTTCCCTCTCCGCAGAGGGGGGGGAGGGAGAGCTTCGCGCCCCTCAGTGCGCGCTCACGCGGCGCAGCGGCACGATGTCGTTGGCCATGACCTCGCCGACAGGCCCACGGTCGCGCGTCGCCGGCCCGGTGGTCGCCCGCAGCGGCAGCTTCGGGAAGACCAGCTCGGCGAAGCGGTAGGCCTCCTCCAGATGCGGGTAGCCGGAGAGGATGAAGCGGTCGATGCCGAGGTCGATGTATTCCTTCATCCGGTCGGCGACCTGGTCGGCCGAGCCGACGAGCGCCGTGCCCGCACCACCCCGCACCAGCCCGACGCCGGCCCAGAGGTTCGGCGACACCACGAGCCGGTCGCGGGATCCCCCGTGCAGCGCCATCATGCGGTTCTGGCCGACCGAGTCCTGGCGTTTCAGGGTCTCCTGCGCCCGCGCGATGGTGGCGTCGTCGAGCCGCGAGATCAGGCCCTCGGCCGCCGCCCAGGCCTCGCCTTCCGTCTCGCGCACGATGACGTGCAGGCGGATGCCGTACGAGAAGGTCTTGCCCCGCCGCTCGGCCGCCGCCCGGGCCGCCGCGATCTTCTCGGCCACGCCCGCCGGCGGCTCGCCCCAGGTGAGGTAGACGTCGCAGTGCTCGGCCGCGACCTCGATTCCGGCGGGCGAGGAGCCGCCGAAGTAGAGCGGCGGGTAGGGGGACTGCACGGGCGGGTAGATC
>NZ_LSIX01000042.1:0-264 GCF_001556475.1 Methylobacterium sp. CCH5-D2
GCGAGATGGCCGTGGTGCGCACGTTCAGCAGGAAGGCGAACAGCACCACCGCCACCACCAGAACCGCCTCGACGAGGACGCGCTCGACGTTGCGGATCGAGGTCTCGATGAAGTCGGCCTGCCGGAACAGGACCTGGTCGGCCTTGATGCCAGCCGGCAGGGTCGGCGACATCTCCTTCAGCGCCGTCTCGATGCTGCGGGTCAGCCGTACCGTGTCGACGTCGGGCTGCTTCTCGACCGAGACGATGACCGCGGGCTTGGCCA
>NZ_LSIX01000434.1:0-9662 GCF_001556475.1 Methylobacterium sp. CCH5-D2
GATCCGGCTCGGGCGGGGCCCGCGCGAGAACATGGCCCGCCCCTCGATCGACCCGCTGTTCCGCTCGGCCGCCGCGACGTACGGCCCCCGGGTGATCGGCGTGATCCTGAGCGGGCTCCTCAACGACGGCGCGGCCGGGCTCGACGCCGTGCGGCGCTGCGGAGGCGTCGCGATCGTGCAGGATCCGGCGGACGCGATCGTCGACGAGATGCCGCGGAGCGCGCTTGCCGCGGTCGCGGACGGCCTCAGGGTGCCGAGCGCCCGGATCGGGGACCTGCTCGCCGACCTCGTGGGCGAGCAGGCGGGCCCGCGCCCGCCCGTGCCCGCCGGGATCCGCCTGGAGGTCGAGATCGCGGCGGGCGAGCGGATCGACAGCGCCGTGCTGCGCCGCGTGGCCGACCCGGTCGCCCTCTCCTGCCCCCATTGCGGCGGCGTCCTCTCGGAGGTGCGGGACGCCCGGCCCCTGCGCTTCCGCTGCCAGGTCGGGCACGCCTACACGGCGGAGGCGGCGGCCAAGGCCCAGGAGGGAGCGGTCGACGAGGCGATGCGGGTGGCCCTGCGCATCGTCGGCGAGCGGGCGGAACTCGTCGCCCGGATGGCCGCCGAGGCGCGCGGGACCGGCCGTCCCGCCGTCGCCGAGATGTACGCGGCGCGCGCGGCCGAGTATCGGGATCACGCCGAGACGCTGCGCCGCGCGGTGCTGGGAGCGGGGACGGCCCGATCCTTCGACCAGGACAGGGCTTCCGAGACCTGAACCGCGGGCCGGGCGCTTCGATGGGCGCGGGCGGCCCGCGCCGCAGGATGGGAAACGGACGTGGCGAAGACACCGGCGTCGCAGGCTGCCCCTGAGGGCGCGAGCGTCATCGTGGCCCTGACGGGCGCGGCCGCGGACACCGCCGCACTCGAGTACCTGCTGACGCGCCTGCCGCTCGCCGGCGCCGCCGTCGTGGTGATCCTGCAGAACCGCGAGGCGCTCGATCCGGCGCGCCTCGCCCGCCTCCTCCGCGAGAGCGGACGCGACCTCGCCGAGATCGTGGACGGGGAGCCGGTCCTGGCCGGACGGATCTACCTGCCGGCGGCGGGCGTCCTCGTCGCCGTCGAGGCGGGCCGCTTCCGGGCCGCCGTGCCGGAGCGGGCCGCCGGCCACGGGGGCACGATCGACAGCTTCCTGGTCTCCCTCGCCCGCGCCGCGGACGGCCGCAGCATCGTGGCGGCCCTCGGCGACACGGGCGAGGACGGAACCCTCGGCTTCAAGGCCGTGAAGGAGGCCGGCGGGCTCACGCTCGCGGAGGAGACAGCCGCGATCCGCGCGGGCGACGTCGGCGCCGGCACCATGCCGGCCGCGCTCGCCGACGCCGTCCTGCCCATCGAGGCGCTCGCGGCGCGACTGGCCGCCTACATCCGGCAATCGGACCGGCAGGAGCCCGGGTCCGAGACCGATATGGCGGCGCTCGCCGGCATCGCGGGGATGCTGCGCGACCGGACCGGGCACGACTTCCACGGCTACAAGCCCGGCACCTTCCTGCGCCGGGTACGGCGCCGGATGCAGGTGGTGCAGCGGGAGGAGATCGGAGACTACGTCGCCTACCTGCGCGCCCAGCCCGAGGAGGTGCAGCAGCTCTTCGACGACCTCCTGATCGGGGTGACCCAGTTCTTCCGCGACGCGCGCGAGTTCGAGGTGCTGGAGCGCGCGGTGATCCCGCAGCTCTTCGCGGGCAAGGGGCGCGACGACCAGATCCGGATCTGGGTGGTCGGCTGCTCCACGGGCGAGGAAGCCTACTCGCTCGGCATCCTGCTGCGCGAGCACATGGCGCTCCTCGCGGAGGCGCCGCAGGTCCAGATCTTCGCGACCGACCTCGACGGGCGGGCGCTCGCCGCGGCGCGCGCGGCGCGCTACGCCGACACCGTGGTGCGCGAGGTCGGCCCGGAACGGCTCGCGCGCTGGTTCGTGCGGGAGGGCAACACCTATTGCGTGGTCAAGGAACTGCGGGAGATGTGCATCTTCTCGCAGCACAGCATCATCAAGGACCCGCCCTTCTCGCGCCTCGACCTGATCTCCTGCCGCAACCTGCTGATCTACCTCGGCACCGACCTGCAGGCCCGGCTCATCCCGGTGTTCCACTTCGCGCTGCGGCCGGGCGGCTCGCTCTTCCTCGGCACCTCCGAGAACGTGTCGCGGCACGCCGACCTGTTCGCTCCCGTCGAGAACCGCGTCCGCATCTTCCGGCGCCTGCAGACCCACGCGCGCATCCTGCCCGACTTCCCCCTCACCACGGTCCGCCGGCCGGACCCCGACGGGGTGCGGGCCTCCGACCGGGCGCAGCGCCTCGAGGCGAGCCTGGCGCGCCAGGCCGAGCGCCTCGCCGAGCGCCACGCGCCCGCCTACGTGATCGTGGACGAGGCCTGCACGGTGCTGCACTTCTCCGGCCACACCGGCCGCTACATCGATCCGGCGGGCGGCGCCGCCACCCTGAACCTGCTCCAGCTCGCCCACCCGGACCTGCGGCTCGACCTGCGCACGGCGCTGGAACGGGCGATGGCGGACCGGTGCGCCGCGCACGCCGAGGGCGTGCGCATGGGCATCGACGGCCACCGCCGCGCGGTCGATCTCGTGGTGGAGCCGCTCCAGGACGAACCGGGCCGGCCGACGCGCTGGTTCGTGCTGTTCAAGGACGGCGCGGCGCCGCCGGACACGGGGCCGGGATCCGATGCCCTCCTCCCGGGACGGAGCGCCTACACACAGGGCCTCGAGGCGGAGCTGCGCACCACGAAGGACCGCCTCCAGGCGACGATCGAGGAGCTGGAGAGCACCAACGAGGAGTTGAAGGCCTCCAACGAGGAGTACCAGTCCCTCAACGAGGAGCTGCAATCGGCCAACGAGGAGCTGGAGACTTCGAAGGAGGAGCTACAATCGGTCAACGAGGAGCTGACCACCGTCAACGGCGAGCTCGGCTACCGGGTGCAGGAGCTGGGACGCATCAACAGCGACCTCAAGAACTTCCTGGAGAGCACGCAGATCGCGACGATCTTCCTCGACAACGAACTCCGGGTGACGAACCACACGCCCGCGGTCACCGAGATATTCCACCTCGTCGAGTCCGACGTCGGCCGACCGATCGCCCACATCAAGTCGCGCATCGCCTACGAGGAGATGCTGGACGACGCCCGGCGCGTCCTGCGCACGCTGGGGCCGGTGGAGCGCGAGATCACCGGCTCGACCACGGGCGCGCGCTACATGGTCCGGGTGCTGCCCTACCGCAGCGTGGACAACTTCATCGCGGGCGTGGTCGTCACCTTCGTGGACATCACCGCCCGCAAGCTGGCCGAGGAGCGCCAGCAGGCGAGCGAGCGGCGCCTGCGCGCCCTGGTGGAGGGCATGCCCCAGCTCGTCTGGCGCGCCGTGGACGGCGGGCGCTGGCAGTGGACCAACTCGCAATGGTGCGCCTACACGGGCCTGACCGAGGCCGAGAGCCGCGACCACGGCTGGCTCCGGGCCCTGCACCCGGACGACCGCGCCCCCGTGCTCGCGCACTGGCGCGAGGCCGAAGGAACCGGGCTTCTCGCGATGGAGAGCCGGATCTGGCAGGGCGAGAGCGGCCTCTACCGCTGGTTCAAGATGTGCGCGACCGCGGTGCGGGACGAGCGCGGCGCGATCGTGGAATGGCTCGGCACCTCGACCGACATCGACGACCTCCGCCAGCTCCAGGAGCAGCAGGAGGTGATGGTCAACGAGTTGCAGCACCGCACCCGCAACCTGATCACCGTGGTGCGCTCCATCGCGCACCAGACCATGGCGTCGAGCGAGACGCTCGACGCGTTCCGGGCCCGCTTCAACGACCGGCTCGGCGCGCTCTCGCGGGTCCAGAGCCTGCTCTCGCGGGCGGAGGAGGAGCCGATCACGCTGCGTGCCCTGATCCGCACCGAACTCGACGCGCTCGCGGCGACGGGGATGCGGGACCGCGTCAGCGTGGAGGGACCGGACGTGTCCCTGCGCAAGGCCAGCGTGCAGACCCTGGCGCTCGCCCTGCACGAACTGGCCACCAACGCCCGCAAGTACGGCGCGCTGGCCGTGGAGGACGGCCAGCTCAGCGTGCGCTGGCGGACCTACGCGGACGAGGCGGGCAGGCGGCGCCTCGCGCTGGAATGGACGGAGCAGGGCATCGCCCCGAGCGCCGTCGCGGGCGGCGAGGTTCACAGCGGCTACGGACGCGAGCTGATCGAGAAGGCGCTGCCCTACGCGCTCGACGCGCGCACGCGCTACGAACTGCGCGCCGGCGCGCTGCGCTGCACCGTCGACCTGCCCCTGGAACGCCGCCGGGGCGACGCACCCGGAGAGCCGTGATCCGACGCGACCGGCGCGCGCGAGCGCTCAGCGCGGGCAGTCGCCGAAGCGGCCGCACAGCTCCTCCGGCACGAAGCGGACATGCGGGATCGGGCCGGACACCGCCTCCGCATCGACGGCCTTCGACGCCGCCTCCGAGGTCGGCGGATCGGTCAGGATCGTCAGCCAGAACGCGGCCGTGGCGAGCGCGAAGGCGGCGAGGAAGAGCGTGAGCCTCGACATCGGCGACACTCCCGAGGGACGAGAGGACGACGATGCACGATCCGCTCCGGGCGCACATGCCCCGAACGGATGAGAGCCGATGATCTCGCGCGTACAGTGCCAGATGAGATCCGGACCATGACTGACTTCTGGCATACCACATTCGCCAAGACTGGCATCGATCTTCACGACAGCGCGAGATCATGCTTCCGCTTGACTTAGAACTTGACGCCCCTGCCGGTCACTGCTCATCTCACGAGCCTCTGGAAGAGCCCGACGCTCCGGGACGCGGGAGCGCCGTCGGATCGGAGGCGCGCATGGAATCGACGCCGAGTTCCGCCATCGCAGAGATCGATCGCTACATCGAGGAAGGCAGCCGGCTCATCGCCCGGGCGGAAGCCTGCCGGCAGAGCCTGGCCGCGCGCGGTGCCCGGCAGGGCCACCTGCTGATGGCCGCCAGGACCATCACGGCGATGGGCCGCGTGCAGGCCACCTTGTTGCGGCAACGCAGGATGCTCCAGGAGGGCGCTGCCCTGCCGACGGCCGAGCGCGCGGCCGTCGTCGTGGTCGCGCCCCCCGGCCGGCCCTGGTGGGCGCTGATCGGGCGCCGGAAGGCCGAGGCCCGCCCCACCTGAGGGGCGCCTTCCGCCGCTCAGGCGGCGGAGGCGGTGAGGCCCCGGCTCTCCGCGTGCTCCAAGAAGGCGTGCGCCTCCTCCTTGCGCTCGAAGATGTGGGGCGCGAGCCCGCGCCGGCTCAGGGCCTCCTGCATCTTCAGGCGCAGGAACGCGCTCGTCGCGTAGCGGGTCGTCGTCAGGTAGTGGTAGGCGCAGAGATACTCGATCATCTCCGCGTAGGCGTCGTAGAGGTTCTCGCTGATGCGGAACCCGTCGTGGTTGACCACCGAGTTCACCCGCTGCCCGGCCTTCAGGCAGGCGGTCTCCAAGACCTGCCGGAGGGCGTCGATGTCGCCCTTCGAGCGCACCTGCCAGCCTTCCAGGTTCACGAAGAGCAGGTTGCGGTCCTTGTCGTAGCTCACCCGCTCGGCGAGGTTGAGGTTGAGGAGGTCGGCCAAGAGCTCCATCGGCTCGTCCCGGAAGATGCGCCGGTCCATCGGGATCGGATTCTCGATCACCGGCATGAAATCCATGTGGGCGAGGATGTCGCGGCCGATGTCGATGCCGGGCGCCACCTCGATCAGTTCGAGGCCGCGCTTCGTCAGGTTGAAGACGCAGCGCTCCGTCACGTAAAGTACCGGCTGGCCGCGCTCCTGCGCGAAGGGACCGCTGAAGGTGTTCTGCTCGACGGTCGCCACGAACTTGCGCTGGCGTCCCTCCTGCAGGATGCGCAGGCGCCCGTCCTCGACCTTCACCGCGAGGCCGCCCGCCGTGAAGGTGCCGGCGAAGACCACCTTGCGGGCGTTCTGCGAGATGTTGATGAAGCCGCCGCAGCCGTTGAGGCGCCCGCCGAAGCGGCTGGTGTTGACGTTGCCCGCCCCGTCGCACTCGGCCATGCCGAGGCAGGTCATGTCGAGGCCGCCGCCGTCGTAGAAATCGAACATCTGGTTCTGGTCGATGATGCAGTCGGCGTTGGTCGCCGCGCCGAAGCTCGATCCCGAAGCCAGCACGCCGCCGACCGCGCCGGCCTCGGTGGTGAGCGTGATGTAGGGGGTGACCTGCTCCTCCGCGGCGACCGAGGAGATGCCCTCGGGCGCGCCCACCCCGAGATTGACCACGCCGTTCGGCGGCAACTCGAAGCTCGCGCGCCGCGCGATGATCTTGCGCTCGGAGAGCGACATCTTCCTGATGCCGGTGACCGGCACGCGGATCTCGCCCGCGAGCGCGGCGTCGTGCATCACGCCGTAGTTCATCCGGTGCTGCTCGGGCTCGGCCACCACCACGCAGTCGACGAGCATGCCGGGCACGCGCACGTCCTTCGGCTTGATCGAGCCCTGCTCGACGATGCGCTCGACCTGGGCGACGACGATGCCGCCGTTGTTGCGGGCCGCCATCGCCTGGGCGAGGTTGTCGAGCGTCAGGGCCTCCTTGGACATGCAGAGGTTGCCCGAGGGGTCGGCCGAGGTGCCGCGGATGAAGGCCACGTCGATCTTGGTGGCGGTGTAGAACAGCCACTCCTCGCCATCGACCTCCACGAGCTTGACGATCTCGTCCCGGGTCACGCTGTTGACGCGCCCGCCGCCGTGACGCGGATCGACGTAGGTCTTCAGCCCCACCTTCGTGAACAGGCCCGGCTGGCCGGCCGCGCAGGCGCGGTAGAGCTGCGAGATCACCCCTTGCGGCAGGTTGTAGCCGAGGATCTTGTTCTCCTGCGCGGCCTGGGCGACCTTCGGCATCCGGCCGAAATTGGCCGCGATCACCCGGCGCAGCAGCCCGTCATGGTGCAGACGGCCGGTGCCGAGCCCTTTGCTGTCGCCCGCACCCGCCGTCATGATCAGGGTGAGGTCGCGCGGAGCGCCGCTCTCGACGAAGCGCTTCTCCAGCGCGGCGTGGAGCGCCTCCGGGATGCAACTCTGGACGAAGCCCGTCGTGGTCACGACGTCGCCGTCGCGGATCAGGGCGATGGCCTCGTCGGCGGAGATGACCTTGTTCTTCTTCATGGGCGTCGTTGTCCGTCCCTGCCGCCCCCTTCGGAGGTCGTTGACGGCCGCTCCTCCCCAGGTCGCCCTTGGCGGGTCTCCCTCGGCGCTGCCGGCGGGCTCGGGCTGCCGGCGCGCGCGTGCGGGGGCGCGGCGCGGCCGGCGCCTGTTGCTTCGAAGCCGCGGGCCCCGCGAAAACGCGGATCCCGGCGCGGATTCGGTCGAGCCAGTCTTGGGCAGAGTACGAGCGGCGACCGAACCCCTGCAACCGAAGATTATTTGGGAAGCCTTTGAATTTCCCTGAGCGATGACTGCACCGCAACATATTCCTGCATCTGGTATTCCAGTCGATCGTACCGGAGCTTGCCCCGACGGACCTATCCAGCGGCCGGCACCGCGCGTAACGCTGCCGGCCGGTCTGGGGCGCCCGGGCCGCGAACGCCCGTGAGAGCATGACGCCCGCATCCCGCTCGACCACCCGCCTGATCCTCGTCCTGGCGGTGGCGGGCTTCGCCAGCACCTTCGCGGGCCGCTCGGTGGAGCCGCTCGTCGGCGTGCTGGCCCGGGACCTCGCGAGCGACCCGCACCGGGCCGCCCTGCTCTCGACCGCCTTCGCGCTGCCCTACGCCCTGATCCAGCCCGTGCTGGGACCGATCGGCGACGCGCTCGGCAAGGAGCGGGTGATGACGGCCTGCCTCGCGGTGCTCGCCGGGGCGCTGGGCGCCTGCGCTCTGGTCTCCGACATCGACCTGCTGTTCGGCCTGCGCATGCTGGCGGGGGCCGCCGCGGGCGGGGTGGTGCCGCTGGCGCTGGCGCTGCTCGGCGACCGCGTGCCGATGGAGCGGCGCCAGGTCGCGATCGGGCGCTTCCTCGTGGCGATCGTGCTGGGGCAGCTCTCGGGCTCGACCTTCGCGGGCCTGCTGGAGGCCGAGATCGGCTGGCGCGGCGTCTTCGCCACGACGGCCCTGGGGGCGGCCTTGGCCGTCTGCGCGACCGGGCTCGGCTTCGAGCGGGGCCTGGGCGCCGCCGCGCGCCGGCCGGATTTCGGCACGGCGCTGGTCCGCTACCGCACGATCATCGCCAACCCGCGGGCGCGGGTGCTGTTCTGCGCCGTCTTCGTCGAGGCCATCGCGGTGTTCGGCATCTTCCCGCACCTCGCGCCGCTGATCGAGGCGCGGGGCGAGGGCGGCCCGCGCGAGGCCGGGCTCGTGCTCGCGGGCTTCGCGGTGGGCAGCCTGATCTACTCGGCCCTGGTCGGCGTCCTCGTGCGCCTCCTCGGCCTGCGCATGCTGGCAGCGGGCGGCGCGGTCTGTGCCGGCGCCCTTCTGGCCATCGGTCTCGCCGGCACCTGGCAGGCCGACTGCGCGGCGATGGTGGCGATGGGGCTCGGCTTCTACATGCTGCACAACACCTACCAGGTGCAGGTGACCGAGGTGGCCCCGCAGGCCCGCGCCTCCGCGGTGGCGCTGCACGCCTTCTCGTTCTTCTGCGGGCAGGCGCTCGGCGTCGCGCTGATCGGGGGCGCGCTCCAGGCGGTCGGCCAGCTCTGGGCCCTCGCCGCCTGCGCGGTGGCCATCCTGGTGCTCGGCCTCGTGACCGCGCACCGCCTCGCCAAGCCCGCTCCGCGCGTGGCCTGAGGCGGTCCGGGACGCGGCCCTCAGTGCAGGTGGAACTCGCCGTTGACGGCGCGCAGCTCCGCCGGCCGGATCAGCCGACTGTGGGCCACCCGGACCGCGTGCAGCCGCCCCTCGATCGAGTCCTGCCAGAAGGCGAGGAAGCGCCGCAGCTCCGGAAAATCCGGGCAGAGGTCGTGGTTCTGCCAGACGAAGCTCTGCAACAGGTGCGGATGGTCGGGCATCCGGTAGAGGATCTCGGCAGTCGTCAGGCTGTAGCCCTCGAGCTGGCGACGGAAGGCGGACGACACGCTCATGGATCCTCGCTCCCCAAATCCGGCCGACCGAGCTTGACCCGCAGCCGCGACTCGATCAAGAGAGCGCCGGAAGGATTACTGTATTATTTACAATATCTTAGCACTCGTTAGCCGGCACTGCTGCCAGACCTTGCGGCGCGGCGGACACGCCATCCACACCGCTTATGCGGCGTGACCCCGACACAGCTTCCGCCCCGCCCGGAATCGCGGCACTCTGGGCCACGGTCAACCGGAGGTTCGGGGCTTGGCAGAAGGCTTGGCACGCGGAGCGCTCGGCCGGTCGCTGCTGCTCGCGGGCGCGCTCTCGGTTCCCCTCGTGACGCCGGCGCGCGCCGAGATCGCGATCTCGGCCGCGAAGATCACGGGCGGGGAACTCTGGGTCCTGGGCTCGACCGGGGAGACCGACGCCGAGATCAGCCTGGACGGGCAATTCACCGGCCGCACGGACGGGCGCGGGAACTTCGAGTTCCGGGTGATCTACCATCCGGCGAGCTGCATCGTGACCCTGCGGGTGCGCCAGCAGGAGCAGCGCGCCGTGGTCGGCGAATGCGGCCAGCAGGGCCCGCCCGGCCCGGCGCCCGCCGCCAGCACCGTCG
>NZ_LSIX01000435.1:0-7440 GCF_001556475.1 Methylobacterium sp. CCH5-D2
CGCCGCAGGCGATCCCGGACTCGGGCGCGCCGCCGCGCCCTGTCAATCGGAGGAAAGTCCAGATCCCGACGCCCGATCGACCCCGCCGCACCGGCCCAGCGCGTCCGCGGCGGGCCGCCGGCCCGCAATCGCGCACGGTCGTGACCGTCCCCCGGCCGGGGCTGTTACGAAACAATAGATCCGTTTCGCCGAACACCAGTCCTGACAACGTATCGCTTTTGTCTCGACATCCGTCGGGACGCTCATCCGCCGAAGCGGTCGCGCCACGCCGGGGGCAGGCCCTCCAGGGCGAGCGGGGCCGCGGGCGCGTGCCCAGGCAGGCTCGCGGCGGCGTGGACGCCGAGCGCCACGGCGCGGGCGAGCACCTGCGCGGCCGCGTCGCCCAGGCGCGCGAGGTCGATCACCGGATCGGCGAGCGGGACCGCCCCCGTCGCCACCGCGAAGACGACGTCACCGTCGAGGGGGGTGTGCACCGGCTGGATCGCCCGGGCGAGCCCGTCCTGCGCGGTCACGGCGAGGCGGCGCGCCTGGGCCTTGGTCAGCCGCGCGTCGGTCGCCACGACGGCGAGGGTCGTGGCCCCGCCCGGGAGGGCGCGGGCCGGGAAGGCGAGCGCGTCCGCGGAGAGCCGCGCCGGCCATCCGAGACCGCCGAACTCGGCCCCGCGCTCGTAGGGGGCGGCCCAGAAATGCGGGCCGTCGCCGACCGTGACCCGGCCGAAGGCGTTCACCGCCGCGAGCCCGCCCACCCGGAACCCGGTTCCGGCGACCGTGGCCGAGGCGGAGCCGACCCCGCCCTTGAGGTTGCCGGTGCGCGCGCCCGTGCCCGCCCCGACCGAGCCGAGGGCGAAGTCCGTGCCCGCGTCCCGCGCGGCCGCGTAGCCGAGCTCGCGGTAGGGCGGGAAGCGGCCCCAGGCCTTGTCGCCGCCGTTGAGGAGGTCGAACAGGATCGCGGCCGGCACGATCGGCACGCGTATGCCACCCGCCTCGCAATCCTTCCCGCCGCCGACGCGAAAGCCCCTGCCCTGCTCGGCGAGCCACGCGACCGCGCCCGCCGCCGCGTCGAGCCCGTAGGCCGAGCCGCCGGAGAGCACGAGGGCGTCGATGCCCTCCACCGTGCGCTCCGGGTCGAGCAGGTCGGTCTCACGGGTCCCCGGTCCCCCGCCGCGCACGTCGACCGCCGCGGTGACGGGGCCGTCGAACAGGATCGCGGTCACGCCGGTCGCGGCGCGCAGGTCGCTCGCGTGGCCGACGCGGATGCCGGGGATGTCGGTGATGCGGCTCGTCATGCGTTCGGACTCGTCCTGCCTGCGTCCCAACATCGCACGGCCGGGGACGAAAGCCAGGACCGGGGAGAGGCCCGACCCTCTCGGGACGACCTGACCATTAGGACCTGTCCAACAGGACCGTTCGGGAGGGACTGTCTGAGAGGGAGCGACGCCCCCCGCCCCGGGGCCGGACCGGGTCCAGGCGCCCCGTGGTCGCGGGAGCACGCGGGCCTGTTTTCCGGTACAGCATCTTGCCGCGTCGCGTCGTCTGCGCAGACAATGGGCTGCGTATGCGGGAACACAAGGCTGGCTCTCCGGCGTATACTCAGTGGCGAACAGGAGCGGGGCGCGTGCGTGTGACAGGGAGCGAGGGAGCGGCGGGGCATGTCCCGGATCTGCGCCGGGTGCTCGATGCCTCCGGCATCGTCGGCACTTGGGACTGGTATGTGACGCGCCGCACGGTCCTCTTCGACGCGGGCGCCGCGGCACTCCTCGCGGGCGATGCCGGCCTCGCCGGGCGGGAACTCAGCGGTCCCGCGGCCACCGCCGGCATCCACCCGGACGACCTCGACTGGGTGATGGCCGGGATGCAGCGCGCGGTGGAGACCGGCGGCGTGATCCTGGCCGAGTACCGGGTGCGCGGGCCGGACGGCGGTGTGCGCTGGGTCCTGAGCCGCGGGCGGGCCTATCTCGACGCGGAGGGCCGGCCCCTGCGCGCGCACGGGTTGCTCATCGACATCACGGAGAGCCGCGAGGAGGGCCAGCGCTACGTCGCCAACGCCGCCGCGCCGCCCTCCGCCGACCGCGTGGTGGCCCTCTGCGCCGAACTGCGCGCGCTCGCGGAGACGATGCCATCCTCGACGCTGCGCCTGCTGGTCGATCTCATCCTCCTCGAAATCGGTGGCGCGACGCAGGAATCCGGGCCGCTGCACTGAAGCGCGGCGCACCGGACGGGCCTCGAGTGCGGGCCCGGCCGTTCCGGGCGCGGGTTGGCGCCGGACGCCCCGGCGTCCTAAGTAGCCGCCTGTGCGGGCGCCGCGTTCCGCGCCCGAACCGGAGACAGCCCCGACGTGATTGCACGCCTCCTCGCCGCCGCGCTCCTCCTGGCCGGGCTCGGTGCCCCAGCCGTGTCCCAGGAGCCCGCGGCCTCGGCCGCGACCGCCACGGGCGAGAACACCGGCAGCAAGAACACCGGGACTTGGGTCCACGCCGTCACCCTGATGGGCGCGCCGAAATACGGGGCGGGCTTCAAGCATTTCGACTACGCCGACCCGAAGGCGCCGAAAGGCGGCCTCGTGCGCCTCGGCGCGCAAGGGGGCTTCGACAGCTTCAACCTCGTGGTGTCGGGCCTGAAGGGCGACGTCGAGGGCGGCATCGCGCAGATCTACGACACGCTGACCACGGAATCGCTCGACGAGCCCTTCACCTCCTACGGGCTGCTCGCCGAGGCGATCCGGGTCGCGCCCGACCTCGGCTCGGTCTCCTACCGGCTGCGCGAGGGGGCCCGCTGGCACGACGGCAAGCCGGTGACGACGGACGACGTGATCTGGTCCTTCGAGGCCTTCAAGGCGAACAGCCCGCTCTACGCCGCCTACTACCAGAACGTCGCCAAGGCCGAGGCGGCGGGGCCGCGCGAGATCACCTTCACCTTCTCGGAGACGGGCAACCGCGAACTGCCTCAGATCGTGGGGCAGCTGCGCGTGCTGCCGAAGCACTGGTGGACGGGCAAGGACGCGCAGGGGCGCGCCCGCAACGTCGCCGAGACGACGCTGGAGCCGCCGCTGGGCTCGGGCCCCTACCGCCTCGCCCGCTTCGAGGCCGGCCGCACCGCGACCTACGAGCGCGTCGAGGATTACTGGGGCCGGGACCTGCCCGTGAATGCCGGCCGCAACAATTTCGGCACGATCCGGTACGAGTATTTTCGCGATGCCTCCGTGCTGGTCGAGGCGCTGAAGGGCGACCTCTACGACTTCCGGAGCGAGAACATCGCCCGCAACTGGGCCACCGCCTACGACGACTTCCCGGCCGTGAAGGAGGGGCGCCTCGTCAAGGAGGAGTTTCCCGACCGCGGCACCGGCATCATGCAGGCCTTCGTATTCAACCTGCGCAAGGACCGGTTCAAGGACGAGCGCGTGCGCCGCGCCCTCAACCTCGCGATGAACTTCGAGGAGATGAACCGGGCGCTGTTCTACGGGCTCTACCGGCGCATCGATTCCTACTTCTATGGCTCGGAACTCGCCGCCTCCGGCCTGCCCGAGGGCGAGGAGCGGCTGGTGCTGGACGGCGTGAAGGACAAGGTCCCGGCGCGCGTCTTCACCGAACCCTACCGGAACCCCGTCAGCGACACGCCGGAGGCGGTGCGCACGAACCTGCGCGAGGCGGTGCGCCTGCTGCGCGAGGCGGGCTACGAATTGCGCGAGGGCCGCATGGTCGACAAGCGGACGGGCGAGCCGCTGGCCTTCGAGATCCTGTTCGCGCAAGGCGTGTTCGAGCGGGTGGTGCTCCCCTACGCCGCCTCGCTCAAGTCCATCGGCATCACGGCGACCCCCCGGATCATCGACCAGGGCCAGTACCAGAACCGGGTGCGCGCCTTCGACTTCGACGCGATCATCCATTCCTGGGGCGAATCGCTCTCGCCCGGCAACGAGCAGCGCGACCATTGGGGCTCGGCCGCCGCCGACCGGCAGGGCTCGAGCAACGTCGCGGGCATCAAGGACCCGGGCATCGACGCGCTCATCGAGCGGGTGATCTTCGCGAAGGACCGGCCCGGTCTCGTCGCGGCGACGCGCGCCCTCGACCGGGTGCTGCTCGCCCACAACTACGTGGTGCCGCAATGGGCCTCCGGGGTCAGCCGGACTCTGCGCTGGAACCGCTTCGCCCGCCCCGCGACGCTGCCGGCCTACGGCGGCTCGGGCTTCCCGCAGACCTGGTGGTACGACGAGGCCCTGGCCGCCAAGACCGGGGCGCCGCGCTGATGCGGCCGAGCCGCCGCCTCGTCCTGGGGGCCGGGGCGCTGGCGCTGCTGGCGCGGGGCGCCCGCGCCGGGGACGCGCCGGGCGTCCCGGCCGTGCCCGCGGCCGCCCCCGGCGCGACGGCGGAGCGGCACGGCGAGAGGCACGGGATGTCGAGCTTCGGCGAGCTCAAGTACCCGGCCGACTTCGCCCGGTTCGCCTACGTGAACCCGGAGGCGCCGCGGGGCGGGCGCTTCGCCGCGCTGCTCTCCCAGACCTTCGGCAACCAGAGCTTCAACACCTTCAACACGCTCAATCCCTACGTGCTGCGCGGCGACGGGGCGGCGGGGATCAACCTGACCTTCGACAGCCTGATGGTGCGCGCGCTCGACGAGCCGGACGCGCTCTACGGCCTCGTCGCCCGCTCGGTCGCGGCGAGCGCCGACGGGCTGACCTACACCTTCCGGCTTCGCCCGCAGGCGCGCTTCCACGACGGCACCACGCTCACCGCGCACGACGCCGCCTTCTCGCTCACCACGCTCCGCGACCACGGCCACCCGGCGATCGCGCAGGAAATCCGCGACATGGCGGAGGCCACGGCCGCGGAGGACGGGGTTCTGGTGGTGCGGTTCAGTCCCGGCCGCGCCCGCGACCTGCCGCTCACCGTGGCGCAGCTGCCGATCTTCTCGCGGGCGTGGTGGGGGACCCGCGACTTCGAGGCCGCGACGATGGAGCCGATCCTGGGCTCCGGGCCCTACCGGGTCGCGCGCGTCGATGCCGGCCGGGCGATCGGCCTGGAGCGGGTGGCCGACTACTGGGCGGCCGATCTGCCGGTGAACGTCGGCCAGCACAACTTCGACGAGATCCGGTACGAGTACTTCCGCGATCGCAACGTCGCCATGGAGGCCTTCAAGGCGCGGGCCTACACGTTCCGCGAGGAGTTCGTGGCCCGGCTCTGGGCGACCGCCTACGACTTCCCGGCCGTTGCCGAGGGCCGGGTGCGCCGCCTCACCGTGCCGGACCGGCGCCCCTCGGGCACGCAGGGGTGGTGGCTCAACACGCGCCGGCCCCAGTTCAGGGACCGGAAGATCCGCGAGGCGGTCAACCTCTGCCTCGACTTTCCCTGGATGAACAGGAACCTGATGTTCGGCGCCTACACGCGCACCGTCTCGTTCTTCGAGAATTCCGACCTGAAGACGGAGGGACCGCCCTCCTCCGAGGAGATGGCGCTGCTCGAGCCCCTGCGCGACCGGCTGCCCGCGGAGGTCTTCGGCGAGCCCTGGAGCCCGCCCGTGGCGGACGGCTCGGGCCAGGACCGGGTGCTGCTGCGCCGCGCCGACGCGCTCCTGCGCGAGGCCGGCTGCACGCGCTCCGGCGGCAGCCTGCTCCTGCCGGACGGACAACCCTTCGCGATCGAGTTCCTTGATTTCGACCCGAGCCTGGAGCCCCACACCCAGGCCTTCATCCGCAATCTCGGCCTCGTCGGGATCCGCGCCGCGATCCGCAACGTCGATCCCTCGCAGTACCAGGCCCGGGTCAACGACTTCGACTTCGACGTGACCTCGCGCCGCTTCTCCTCCGGGCCGACGCCGGGGCCGGAGCTGCGCCAGATGTACGGCGGGCGCGCGGCGGGCGTGAAGGGTTCGAACAACCTCGCGGGCGTCAATGATCCGGCGGTCGACGCCCTGCTGGAGGCGGTCGCGGGCGCAACCTCGCGCGAGGCGCTGCGCCACGCCGCCCGCGCCCTCGACCGGGTGCTCCGGGCGGGGCGCTACTGGGTGCCGATGTGGTATTCGGGCGTCCACCGCGTCGCGGTCTGGGAGGGGTTCGGCCGGCCCGAGGCGGGTCCGGACTACGATCTCGGCGTCCCCGCGACCTGGTGGGCCGAGGCCCGCGGCGGCAGCAATCCTTAGGGGACCCCGATGCTCGGCTACATCCTGCGCCGCGTCGCCCTGATGGTGCCGACCGTGCTCGGCATCCTGCTCATCACCTTCGTGATCGTGCAGTTCGCCCCCGGCGGTCCCGTCGAGCGGGTGATCGCCCAACTCCAGGGCCAGGGCGACGCCACCATGTCGCGCGTTACCGGAGGCGCCGGCGATTTCGGCGGGGCGGCTCGCTCAGGCGGTACGGAGAACACCTCGAAGTACCGCGGCGCGCAGGGCCTGAGCCCCGACTTCATCGCCAAGCTCGAGAAGCAGTACGGCTTCGACAAACCGGCCTACGAGCGCTTCCTGAAGATGATCTGGGACTATGCCCGGTTCGACTTCGGGCGCAGCTATTTCCGCGATGTCAGCGTGATCGAGCTGATCCGCGAGCGACTGCCGGTCTCGGTGTCGCTGGGCCTCTGGATGACGCTCCTGTCCTACGCGATCTCGATCCCGCTCGGCATCGCCAAGGCGGTGCGCGACGGCACCCGGTTCGACCGCTGGACCTCCTTCGTGGTCATCATCGGCTACGCGGTGCCGGGCTTCATGTTCGGGCTGATGCTGATCATCCTGTTCGCGGGCGGCTCGTTCTTTCAGCTGTTTCCGCTGCGCGGCCTCGTCAGCGAGGGCTGGGAGACCTTCTCGCCCTGGCACAAGGTCACGGACTACGCCTGGCACATGGCTCTGCCGCTGACCGCGCTCGTCATCGGCGCCTTCGCGACCGCGACGCTTCTGACCAAGAACTCCTTCCTCGACGAGATCCGCAAGCAGTACGTGCTCACCGCCCGGATGAAGGGTCTGTCCGAGCGCCGCGTCCTCTACGGCCACGTCTTCCGCAACGCGATGCTGATCGTGATCGCGGGCTTTCCCGGCGCCTTCATCTCGGCCTTCTTCACCGGCTCGCTCCTCATCGAGACGATCTTCAGCCTGGACGGCCTGGGCGAACTCTCCTTCCGGTCGATCACGGGGCGCGACTACCCGGTGGTGTTCGCGACCCTCTACATCTTCTCGCTGCTCGGGCTCGCGGTGAACCTGCTGTCGGACCTGATCTACGTCTGGATCGACCCGCGCATCGATTTCTCCGCGCGCGCGACCTGAGATCTCCGCGCGCGTCAGCTCTCGGATCGGGCGAGAACCGCCACGCGCTCCCTCTCCCGTGCGGGAGAGGGTTGGGGTGAGGGATGAGAACTCTACGGAGAGGGCTGGAGGCTGCCGCGGAACCGCAGCGTCCTCTCCGTAAGGCTTCCGGGTCCCTCACCCGGCTTTCTGCGAAAGCAGACCTCTCCCGCACGGGAGAGG
>NZ_LSIX01000436.1:0-309 GCF_001556475.1 Methylobacterium sp. CCH5-D2
GCGAGATGCCCGGGTTGAAGGTCATGCTGACCGTGAACGAGCCCTCGTTGAACGGCGGCAGGAAGGCGCGCGGCAAGTTCCAGGCGGCGATGCCGGCGGCGGCCACCGCGGCCGCGACGGTGCCGACCAGCAGGCCCTTATGCCGGAAAGCCACCCGCAGCAGGGCGGCGTTGCCGCGCTTGAGCAGCTTCAGCAAGCGGCTGTCGTGCTCCTCCAGGTTCCGGAGCCCCGGCAGCAGCCAGGACGCCAGCACGGGCGTCAGGGTGATGGAGGTGAGCAGGCTCGCCAGGATGGAGATGATGTAGGCCT
>NZ_LSIX01000437.1:0-696 GCF_001556475.1 Methylobacterium sp. CCH5-D2
ACCGGGTGGATTGCTGACGGGCGACGCCGAAGCGCACGACCGTGAGGGCGTTGGTGTTCTGCAGCGGCTCTGGCTCGGCGGTGCGGCCGGAATCGGAGAGGCTGCGCAGCGCGAGCGAGAGAGCACCGACCTTCTGGGCCAGCGTGATCGTCTCGGCCTGGGCGGGGGTGAGCGCGAGCGTCGCGGTCTCGCCGGTGACGACGTTGGTGCCGTTCTTCTCCTGGATCAGCTGACCCACCGCCAGGACGCGCACGTCCGTGAGGATCGTCTGCGCGGTTTGCACGTCGGCGCCGCCCGCGCGCGAGCCGTCCTCGTCGCGGGCGGTGCGGATCACGTCCACCCGGTCGTTCGGCAGGATGAAGCCGCCCGCCGAGTTGGTGCCGCGGCTGTCGGTGACGATGGCGACCGCGCGCATGCCCGGCGGCAGGATCGCCGCCATGAAGCCGCTCTCGGGCCGCACGAGCTTCTGCGGGCGCACGGGCTCGCCCGGCAGGAAGGCGGAGCGCACCGTGGCGCCGACCGTCTCCTCCAGGGCCTTCGGGTTGACCTTGCGGGCGATGTAGCCGGACACGAGCGCGTCGTCGGGCCATTTCTGCCAGCGCAGGTCCGCCGCCTGGAGAACCTGGCCCATCGGCAGCTCGGCCGCGGCGACCAGCACCTCGCTCACGGGCGCGGGCGGCGGTGCCTCGACCCGCA
>NZ_LSIX01000438.1:0-24690 GCF_001556475.1 Methylobacterium sp. CCH5-D2
CGAACTGCGTTTCCGGCCCATCGTGATGACCTCGTTCGCCTTCATCCTCGGCGTGATGCCGCTCGCCGTCGCGACGGGCGCCAGCATGAACAGCCAGCGGGCCATCGGCACCGGCGTGCTCGGCGGCATGGTCACCGCGACCGTGCTCGCCGTGTTCGTCACGCCGCTCCTCTACGTGCTGGTCGCGCGGGCCTTCCCGTCGCGTCGGGCAAGGGGGACGAGAGACGGTCAAGCCGACGCTTCGGCAGCCCATGGCATCCCGGCGGGCTGAGCACTGCGTGAAGGCCTTCGAGCGTCGCCCGGCACAGATCCCCGACCCCTCCATCCCGCAAGTCTGGGGGGATTGTCGGCTCGCCTCACCGCCCTTTCGTGGCCCTGCCGACAGGACGTTGTGGCCGTAGGACCAACCATTCCATCTCAACGGCAGCTGTTGGACTCCAAACGAACATCCCAGTGTCTTCGGTCGGAAGTCCGCTAATGGCGCAAAGCCGTCACGCGTCGCAATTCATGCTAACGTCCGGTTTTTTGATGCAGGTTTTCAATAGCGGACCAGCTGTTATGCACCGAGCCGCCATTCCGATCACGACCCAACACCGCCAAAGCTGACTACCTGACTGGCTCTCACGCGCGCACGCTGAACGCGAGCGCAGAAATATCTGACCCTGGCTGCATCCGATTACCCAGCCCACGGCTAGCGCCATCGATGCCGATCCGCGGCAGATGGAGAACACCATGCGACTGAGTCTGATCGCTGCAAGCCTGCTGGCCGGCACCTGCTTTGGAACCGCTGCGCGTGCTGAGACCGTTGCGGCACTCATCGGCGACGCCAGCTTGGCGCATGTCGACACAGCCGCGAAGAAAGTCACGAAAACGGTGACGATCACCGGCATTAGCGGCAGCGTCCTTGGCATCGACGTCCGGCCGGCAGATGGCATGCTTTACGCGGTGATCTCGGACGGCAGCGTCGTCACGGTCGATCCGATGTCGGGTAAGGCCACGGCGAAATCGAAGCTCGATACGACGCTGGCTGCCGGCACCGCGGCCATGGTCGATTTCAATCCTGTCGCCGACCGCCTGCGCATCATCGGTTCGGACGGGACCAATCTCCGCGCCAACGTCGACGACGGCAAGGTCACGAAGGACGGACAGCTCAAGTTCGCCGAAACCGACACCATGAAGGACAAGACGCCGAAGGTGATGGCTGGTGCCTACACCAATGCCTTTAAGGGCACGAAGGAGACGGCCTTGTTCGACATTGACGCTTCCGGCGCTTTGCTGAAGCAGGCTCCGCCGAACGACGGCATCCTCAACACCGTCGGCATGCTCGGCATGTCCGGCGAGGCGGTGGCTTTCGACATCCTCTCAGACGGACAGGGCGGCAACCAAGCCTGGGCCATCGTGGGCGATACGCTCTACAAGGTGAATCTCGCCACGGGGAAGGGCGAGATGGTCGCCAAGATCGACGGCGTGTCTGGCAAGGTCCGCGACATCGCCATCCTGCCCAAGTCGTAGTTCGCTCCGCAGATGCAGGACCGGCCACCTAGCCGGTCCTGCCGAGTGCCGGGAGGATCATGGAGCCGTTCGATCATGCGTCCGCCCTAGAGGGCTGCGCCCGCCAGGACCCTGCGTCGCTGCGTCGACTTTATGACCGCGAGGCCGGGTTCCTGCTCGCCGTCGCGCTTAGGATCGTCCGGCGGCGGGACGTTGCCGTCGAAGTCGTCCACGACTCGTTTCTCGATATCTGGGAGCGCGCCGGCAGCTTCGACAGTAGCCGCGGTGCAGGTCGCGCCTGGATCGCCAGCATCGTGCGACACCGCGCGCTGAAGTACATCCGTGCCGCCGGTCGAGAGACGGATATCGACGAGGCAAAGACGGCGGAGATCGTCGACACTGCGCCCGATCCTTTCGCCGCGCTGGCGGCGGCGCAGGACGGAGCGCGCCTGCACGCATGCCTTGCGAAGCTCGACGCCGACAGGCGGCGGGTGATCCTGCTCGCCTATGTCGAAGGACTGTCGCAGTCTGAGATCGCCGAGCGGCTGGCAACGCCGCTCGGGACCGTGAAGGCGTGGGTCCGCCGTAGCCTTATCGCCCTGAAGGATTGCCTGTCATGATCCCGAGCGATCCGGAAGGCCGCGATGTTCTGGCGGGTGAATACGTCCTAGGCCTGCTCGACGGGGCAGCGACGGCGGAGATCGAGCGGGCTCTGCTTTCGGATGCAGATATGGCCCGCCGCGTCGCGTTCTGGGAAGAATGCCTGCTGCCGGCCTCCTCCGCTCTTGGAATGGCCGAAGTCGATCCTGCACAATGGGCGCGGATCGAGCAGGATCTCGTGACGCGCCGACATGCACTCGGTCGGACCACGCCTTCCGCGCTCACGCGGTCGAAGCACGGAATAATGCGGGCGGCGTGGCACAGCCCCTCTCTGTGGCGGGCCACCACGGGCCTCGCCACGGCCGCCGCGCTCATTCTAGCGATCCTGCTGAGCCGCATGTCAGCGCCTGTCGAGAGCCCGACGCGGTACTTCGCGATCCTACAGAGCCGCGACGCCCTTGGGCAGGAGAGCGGCCCGGGATGGCTTATACAAGTTGCACAGAATGGCGCGGTTCGGTCGCTACCGCTGGCTGATGTGCAGCCCGGAAGCGGGCGCGCGTTGCAACTCTGGACCTTGTGGGATCAGGCTCGCGGTCCGGTCTCCCTCGGCGTGCTGCCTCCGGGTGGAGCGATCCGCCTGCCGCCGGAGCGACTGGAAGCCATCGGTGACGGGCAACTGTTCGAGATCACGCTGGAACCCGAGGCTGGTTCGCCCATCGGTCGCCCGACGGGCCGGATCCTATTCATCGGCCGTGCGAAAGGGGCTGCGTCGCAGGCTCTGTAACAACCATCCCCAGCATCGACGGCGTTGCGGAACCAACCTCCGCCACGGAATCAATCGATACTCTTAAGATTCGCGGTCGTAGCTCGCCTCCGGCCGGGCGGCTATGTGCGCTGTGAGCGATCCGGCAAACCAGTAAAACTAATTTCGTGCTTGCACACTGCCGGCTTGCTTTGGAAGCTGCCACAAGACGGCGCGCGGTACTCGGCGCTAGAGTGTACGTCTTCGGGCGTGCAAATGTTTAGGTGTGTCGAAAGAGAGCTGATTGAGCACACCGGCTCGGTAGAGCACTGCCTCCTCGAGCATGGCTCATGGCAGAGCCCCCGCATCCCCATCCCCATCCCAATAGGCAGCCTCACCCACAGGAGATCCAGGTATGCCCCAGCCCCCTTTCCCGGATGGTCTCTCTCGCAGTAATCAGATCAATCAACTGACCGGCGGCTACGGCCAGATCGCTATCGAGCTGGTGGCCGAGGGCTGGTCCCCCTACCTCCTCGTCCTCAAGTATCGGCATCTTGGGGGCCGTCGCGACGCCGTCCTTGCCCAGATGAAGCGTGAGGCCGAGCGGGCGCATCGCTGGCTCTGCGAGCGGGTGTGGCGCAACTGGCGCGCCCCGAGCCGCCGGGATTGGTGCCCGGTGTGGATCCTCGCCCCGGACTTCCCGGTCGCGAAGCGGGCCAAGGTCAGTGCCCGCTCCGCTTGGCGCGATCTGCTGCCCAACGATGGGTTGCACTACCAAGGCGTTGCCGTGATGCCCCCGGGGGGCCGCCTTCGCGAACCGCTCGACTCGCACCTCGGACCATCGGGCGCACGTTACTGCCCGCGCGGCGGACCCCTCGTCTCGCTCACCGCCACCCCCATAGTGAGCGATCTTGACTACGTACACGCCTACAACTTCAAGGCGCTGGCGCGTGGGCGGACCGACTTCGACGACATCTTGACGCTTCCGCCGTCCTCGGCTGAGCTCGACAGCAAGCCCAGGCCGGCTACGGAACCGTGGCGTCATCCGGTTCTGGTTCGAGACTGAGAGAGCCGGGACAGCCTCGCCGCCCCAGCTCCTGTCGATCAGTGCACTGACGGCTTGACGCGACCGGCCGGCCAGCGGAACGCTCGCCGCGCCCGCAATCGCACCCAACCCTCATCCGGATCGGCACTCTCCTCCATCCCCATGCCAACGAGGCGAATCATCACAAGCTGTCCCGCCTTCACCGATAGCAGCCGCTTCTTCATCTCCGGCGTCACCTCGAGCATAATCGTCTCTCGCCCGCTCGGATCCTGGCCCTGCTTCAGCAGCGGCTCGGTTTCGGACTCGCTGCCGAGGTGTAGGTAGTCGACCAAATCGTCCTTAAGGTCGCCCTCCGACGGGTCGTTTGTGCACTCGCCCGGGTCATCCTCAAGGCCATCCAGGCTCCAGTCCTGGTCCGGCGTCTTCCGCGCCTTGCCTCCCAGGTGCACCGGTTCGTCGTCGATCAGGAAGTCCGGGTTCGGCCCCTTCGAAGAACCGCGGACGCGCTTCGCCCGAGCGAGCTCCAACTCGACGCTGATCTCGTACAACTTTTCGATGCCGCCATCCGCCTTGATCTGCTCCGCCACGATGTGGGCCGGCATCCCCTGGCGCATGTACCCACCGAGCGCCGCCGCGTACTTCCCGGTCCGCTTGCGCGCCACTTCGCTCGTCGCATTGAAGACAAAATTCATGACGTGCCGCAAGGCGTTCTTGTGCTGCTTGGATACCTTGAATTTCCGCTTGCCGTTTTGGAAGAAACTCAGACTATAAAACTCCTTGAACGCATTGAAGTCCGTGCTGAGGTGTCGGGCGATAGCGTAGGCGAACTGCAGGCCGCCGTAGAGTTCCTCTCGAAAGCTATCATGAGTCTGCTGGACCTGCGCGGCACACTCAAGTGCAGCCCCGATTGGGTTCTTCGCGATGCGACGCTGCAGCTTCGACTCATAGGGCGGGAACGCCCCCGTCCAACTGTAGGGGTTTTCGAGGTTGCTGATCGTCTCCCACTTATCCGTTTCGGCCTGTTCTGCTGTCTGATTCTTGCCCATCGTCGCCTATCCTTCGATTTCGGTTGCGGCTTGGAAATCTCGTTACGAGAGTTTCGAGCGCCGGTTGTGACTGTCGTCTTTTTGGGGGTGTTTGGCTTGGCCTCTCGTTGCTGATGAGAGACGCTACCGTGCCGCAGCCCGCGGGAGATCAGCGGGTCGGAATTGTCCGGGCGTCGGCTGGAGCAGCGTGGTCGGCCGAAGCGCCGCGCGAGACAGACGGGCGTTTGGTTCCGTTGGATGCTACCGGTCATCCGGGTCCATGAGGGCCGGGGCAGATGCCCACCCCGGCCCGTCGCTTCAGGCGCGGCGGGAATTCCAGATCACCTTGCGAACCCGCAGCCGCTGCCACACCCCCTCGGTGCCGAGGCAGGTCACGTGGAGGACCGCCTCCTCCCCGGCCGCCATGTCGAAGAAGCGCGTCTGGCGATCCAGCGTCACCTCGAGCTCAATGGTCGGACGTCCCGCCGGATCACAGCCGCGCTCGATCACCGGCACCACGCCGAGAGCGATCTGATCGCGGAGGCTGAGCCCGGCGTACAGGTTGTGCCCCTTCGCGCTTCCGAACGACTGTGGCTCCTCCGCCCCGTGCTCCGAATCGTCCTCGGCGCGAGAAGCCTCGACGGTGACAGCAATGTAATCCTGATGCACCTGCTCGGAATCCGCGCTATCATGCTTGATATTCGACATTCGTTTTGTCCTCACATTGTTATTGTTACGGCCCCACGACTTCAGCGGTGTTGTTGGTTCCAGGTCTCGTGTCCCGCTGTTGATGAACGACCGTAACTCGCCGTAGCCTGCGAGGGATGGTGCCGCCGGATTTGTCCGGGTCGGACCGGCGGACGGGAGCGCAGCGCTTGAAGTCAGCGTGTGTCGGATTCTACTGGACTCTGCCGGTCACCTGGGCCGACTTCCGACGCCTGCCCAGCGACATCAATGGCGCTGCCCGGGCCAGCCGGACGATCCGCTACCAGCGCGAGCGCGTGAAGCAGTGGGTCCGGGCGGAGGCACTCAGCCTCGTCGGCGAGATCGCCTTCATGGACGTACGCACCGACCGGGCAACCGAAGAGGTGCGGGAAGCTTTAGTGGAAGCCCGCCGCCTGTGCGCACGCCAACACGCGGTGCTCGCCTACGTCGCCTTCGAGGAACGTAACCTGTGGCGAAGCAACCCACATCTCCGCCATCACGCCGAAGAGCTTGGCCTTGAATTGATCGCGCTGTCGCCTGACCCGATCACCGTCGATGGACGGCGTTTCGACCCGGTTGCCCACTTCAAAGCGTCACGGGTGGCGGAGCGCGAACGGATGGGCGAGTTGCGCCGGGAGGCCTATGCGGGCATCGCACGCGCGTTGTCCGCCATACCGGAGGGAGCCGGACGCTGGCAGGCGGTTGCCGAGCGCCTGAACATTGAGGGCGTTCGCAGCCTCAAAGGCGGTGCTTGGACTTCGGAGAACGTCCGGAAGGTCGTCGGGCGCCATGGGGACGCCTTCAGCAGCGTCCAAGGTTAGCCGAGAGAGCTCAGTAGCCGCGAGTTTGGTTCAGGGTCGGTGATGGCCTGGAGGGCTGTGAACCTTAGCCTAAAACTGCAGCGCAGAGGTTGCGTTCCGCCAGAATGGCTGTCCTCCAGCCACAGATGTTAGCTTGATGGGCCGCCATTTCGGTGGCGCCCCTTCACCAGCAAGGTTTATCCGATGCAGAACTTTGGGGTCCGAATGCGGATAGTTGGGGCGGCTATCAAATAGCTACGCGTCGGCACTGTCAGCAGCGGCAAGCCGGGTTGTTGGTGATCTTGATCGCAGGGTTCACGGCATGCGCTGCATGCGCCCAATCAGCGAGCTCATGAGAACTTCTACGACGTCCGCCTCCCGTGTCGAAGCCGCCGACGAAGGTCGCGGTGTGAAGGGGCCGCTATGCGTCAGGAGTTCGCCCCATTTTGTTCGGCTTCGCGCCATAAGCGGCCTTTCGAACAGAGCCACGAGAATGGCCGCTTTGCCTTCAAAAGCTACCATCGACGTGGAACGACAGGTTCGGGCGGCCACAACGTCCTGATCGTTCCTCGCGAGTCAGGAGGCGAGCTACGTCACCGGCGAGGTCTACGGCGCCATGGGCGGTAACGGCACCGCTTGATGGGAGTTCAACCGGTCGGGCCCCGGGCGAGCTTCCGCCGGAGCTCCTCCCGGGCCTCGTCGCTCTTGTCGAGTGCGAGGCCCATGGCGCGGAGGACCTCGCCCGTCTTGGAGAACTGGACGTCGGCGTAGGCCACGATCTCCAGGTGGTTGCCCCAGGGGTCGATGAAGTTGAACGGACGCTCCAAGAGCTCGGCCCCGGCCGCCCCGGCGAGGGCCATGACCCGGCTGCGGTCGTCCACGACGAGCCCGAAATGCCGGTACGTGTCCTTCGGCTGCTCGCGCCCGGCGATCAGGGCGATGAACTGGTCGCCCATGTCGAGGAAGGCCATCGCCGGGTGGTCCGCGTTCCCATCGTGCCGCCCACGCAACTCGAAGGAGAACACCGCGCCGTAGAAGCTCAGGGCCTCCTCGATGTCGCCGACCTCAAGGGCGATGTGGTTCAGGCCGACGAGGCGAGGCTTGGAAGGAATCATGGGTATACCTCCACTGCTGTCCCTGCCGACAACGCGGAACCTGCGGCTTCCACCCGTAACAACCGGTCTCAGGCAGTCGGCTGGTCGAGCAGCACCCAGAGACGCGCGATTCTGCCGTCCACGACCTCGACCACATCCGTTCCGGTCACCGCGACCGGCCCGCCGTCCGGGCCGGCCTGCCACCGCAGCGCGCCCAGGCCGTGATGCCCGACCGCCGTCCCGATGGGCGTGAACCGGAATGTCGGCCCGAACTGCTCCAGCAGGTTGCCGGCGACCGCCGAGATGGCGGCTCGCCCCTGCACGATGCCGGTCGGTTCGTACATGACCGGCTCGTCCACGAAGAGCTCGGCCAGGGCCGCCGTGCGCTTGCCCGCGTCGCGTTCGTTGAAGACGCGCTCCAAATTGGCGCGCAGCAGGCGGTCGTAGTTGGGTTCGGTCGCCGGTCCACCGGCGTTCGTGGTCTCGGACATCGGGTCGTCTCCTTCGAGGCTGGATTGGATGAGGTTAGCGACGAGCCTGCCCGGCCTCGTCGTTCAGGCCAGGTAGCCGCCGTCAGCGGTCAGGGCGGCGCCCGTGATGAAGCCGGCCTCCGGGCCGCTCAGGAAGGCCGCGAGCGCCGCGATCTCGGTGTCCCGCCCCATGCGCCCGAGCGCGATGAGAGGGGTGAGCATCGCCTCCATGCCGGCCGACATTTCGCTCGCCACCGGACCTGGCTGGATCGTGTTGACGGTGATGCCTCGCGGTCCGAGGTCTCGCGCGAGCCCGCGGGTTAGGGAGGCCACAGCGGCCTTGGTCATGCTGTAGACCGTTGTGCCAGGGAAGCCGCTGCGGTCGGCCCCGACGCTGCCGACGGAGATGATCCGCCCGCCCTCCCGCATGTGGCGGGCGGCCTCCTGCGCGGCGACGAACACGGCCCGGACGTTGACCGCGAGTTGCCGGTCGAAATCGGCCAGCGAGACGTCCTCGACGGCGCCGGGAACGAGGATGCCGGCGTTGTTGACGAGGATGTCGAGGCGGCCGAACTGCTCGACGGTGGCCTGGACGGCCCCGCGAACCGCGTCCGGGTCGGCGCTGTCGGCGGTTAGGGCGGTAACCGAGGCACCGGACGCAGCGAGATCCGCCACCAGTGCCTCGGCGCGCTTCGCCGAGGCTGCATAGGTGAAGGCGACGGCGGCGCCATCCTGGCTCAGGCGGCGCACGATGGCCGCGCCGATGCCGCGGGAGCCGCCCGTGACCAGGGCGACCTTGCCGGTGAGAGGTTGTGTCATGGACGTAGTCCTTCGGGACGCGGTGTGCGGGGGAGGTGGGTTCAGGTCCGGGCGATCAGACGAGGCGTGCGCCGCCGTCGACGTGCAGGGTCTCGCCGTTCATGAAGCCGTTGCTCATCAGGAAGACGACCGCCGCACCCGCCTCCTCGGCCGTGCCGAGGCGCCGCTGCGGCAGCTTCTCGGTCAGCGCGGCGACGTAGGCGTCGCGATGGGCACCGAGCGTGCGGGCGAGGAGCGGCGTATCGGTGGTGCCGGGTGACAGGGTGTTGACCCGCACCGGTGCCAGTTCGAGCGCGAGGCCGCGGGCGAGCGCCTCCATCGCGGCCGAGGCGGCGGCCAGCACGGCGGTACCTTGTGCCGAGGGGCGATCCGCCAGGGCGCCGGAGATGAAGGTGACGGAGCCATCCCGGGCCAACCGGTCGCCGAGGGCGCGCAGGGTGTGGACGGCGGCCCAGATGCGCTCGTCGAACGCCCGCTTCAGGTAGTCGACCTCGGCCTCCAGCACCTTGCCGGCCACAAAGGTGCCGGCGAGCAGGACGAGGTGGTCGACGTGGGGGATGTCGGCAAGCGCCGCCGCTATGGTCTCGGGCCGGGTCACGTCGGCGGCGCGCCAGCCAGCGAAGCCGTTCTCCGCCGCGACACGCTCGGCGCCCTCAGCGTTGAAGCCGACCACGATGACCGAGGCTCCCGCCGCCTTGGCCTGCCGGGCCGCGGCGAGGCCGATGCCGGAGGTGCCGCCAAAGACGACGACGGTGCGGTCCTGGAGGGTGCTGATCATGACGCTGTGCCTTCTCATCCGGCGTCGCTGCGGCGCCTGTGAAAAGGAGAATGGCTCGTTGTCGTCGCCTTGATAATCAGGCCGGCTTTCGCTTCAATAATGCCGCTATGGAACAGATCGGCCTCGACCGCCTCACCGGCATCATCGCCTTCGCGCGCTCCGCCTCACTCGGCAGCTACACCGCCGCGGCCCGCTCGCTCGGCATCTCGCCCTCGGCGGTCAGCAAGAGCGTCCAGCGGCTGGAAGCGCGGCTGGGCATCAGCCTGTTCACCCGCACCACGCGCTCGTTGACCCTGACGCCGGAGGGCCGCGACCTGCACGAGCGGGCGCTCCGCCTCCTGCGCGAGGCCGAGGAGATCGAGCAGGCCGCCGTGGCCGCCCGCTCCGAGCCGGCCGGCACCCTGAAGGTGACGGCGCCGTTCCCGGTCGGCGTGCACCTGCTCGCTCCGGCCCTGCCGCGCTTCCGCGAGCGCTACCCGAACCTGTCCGTCGACCTGCGCCTGGGCGACCGCTTCGCCGACCTGATCGAGGAGGGCATCGACATCGCCATCCGCGTGGGCGACCTGGCGGATTCCCGCCTCGTCTCGCGTCGCCTCGCGCCGCACCGGCTCTGCGCCTTCGCCGCGCCGGACTATCTCGCACGTCGGGGCACGCCGGAGCATCCGGACGAGCTCGTCCGCCACGACTGCGTGAACTTCCGCTTCCAGAGCACGGGCCAGGCCCTGCGCTGGCCATTCCGGATCGGCGGTCGGGTCGTGGAGATCACACCGGACGCCGGGATCGTGACGGACTTCAGCGACGCGGTGGCGGCCATCCTGGTGGCCGGCGGCGGCATCGGCATCTCGCCGACCTACATCGCCGCCCCGTACGTCGCCCGCGGCGCGCTGGTGCCGGTCCTGCGCGAGTTCGCGGTCGAGCGCTCGGTCGTGACGGCGCTGTGGCCGGAGAGCCGGCGCGGCAATCCGAACGTGAAGGCGTTCCTGGCCTTCCTCGGCGAGGTGTTCCCGTCGCCCGCCCCATGGGACGCACTGATCGCGGGCGCCGGTCTCTCCGCGTATGACGACCCCGCGAAGGCGTGAGTTTCGCCGCGCCGACGGTGCGGGACGACCTGCCTGTGCAGCGCCCGGGGGCCGTTCAGGCCGAGAGGCGGCGCGTGTTGTCGGCCACCAGCTCACGGTAGCGGGTGATGACCTGGCCGTGGGTGCCCCCGGCCATCAAGGTGTTGGCCGCCTCCATCGCGGCCACGACCTTCTCGGAGACCATCGACACCATCTCGGCCTGCGCCTCCGCCCCGCCCCACGCGATCCGCACCAGCCGCAACTCGATGACCCTTTGCGCCTCAACGGCGAGCAGGAACGCGGCGTAGAACGGGTTGAGCATCGGGGTCTCCGGTCGGGACAGCGGGACGTATAACGCCACCGGCGCGGCCCAGGTCCCGGCGGACGGCTACGCAGGTCCGCCCGCCCGGGCGCTCCCATCGACGAGGATCCAACCTATGACCTCAACGCGGCGTTAGGCACGACGACGTCGAGGGCCCGTCAGGAGGCGTGTTCGAAATGACCGGTTAGGCCTCGGGCCCCAGAAACCAAGCAGCGACAACGCTTGGGGGAACCCGCCGATGGTCCTGCCGCGCCGCCTGCCGCGCGTCTTCCGCTCCGGCCGCAACTGGGTCGCGCTCAGCGTCCTGGCGCCCCTGGGCATGCTGGCCATGTGCGGGCTGATGCTGCTCGACCTGCGCCACGACGCCTGGGACAAGGCCGAGCAGACCTCACGCAACCTCCTGCAGGTCGTCGAGCGCGACATCGCCCGCAACATCGAGATCATCGACCTGTCGCTGCAGGCGGTGGCCGACAACCTGCGCGCGCCCGAGACCTTGGCGGCGAGCGCGCGGGCGCGCCAGATGATCCTGTTCGACCGTGCCGCGACCGCGAGGGACCTGGGCGTCATGCTCGTCCTCGACGAGAACGGCGACAGCGTCCTCGACGCCTCCGCGCTGCCAGCGCGCAAGGTCAACAACGCCGACCGCGACTACTTCCAGGCGCACAAGACCCATCCGGACCTGGGTCTGCACATCAGCAAGCCCGTGGTCTCTCGCCTGACCGGCGCGCCCATCGTCGTGCTCAGCCGTCGCATCGACAAGCCGGACGGCTCCTTCGGCGGCGTGGTGCTCGGCAGCCTCAAGCTCAGCTATTTCAGCCGGCTCTTCGACCGGATCGGCCTCGGGCGGGACGGCGCGATCAACCTCTACCTGCGCGAGGGTACCCGCATCGTGCGCCACCCCTACGTCGCCGCCGACATCGGCGTGAACATCGCCGGCACGCCCAACTTCGACCGGTTCGTGCGCGAGGGGAACGGCGTCTTCGTCGGCACCTCGGTCCGCGACGGGGTCGAGCGGCACTACGCCTTCACCCAGGTTGGCACGTTTCCACTCGTCCTCAACGTCGCCCTCGCAACCCGCGAGATCGAGGCTGCGTGGCGCGTGAAGGCCCTCGGCATCGCCGCGGTGGTCCTGGTCCTGTGCGGCCTGACCATCGCGCTGTCGCTGCTGTTCGGTCGGGAGCTGCGCCGCCGCGCGGAGATGCACGCCGAGATGGCGCGGCTTTCGCGAACCGACGCGCTGACCGGCCTGGCGAACCGCCGTCGCTTCGAGCATGCCCTCTCCCGGGCGAGCGAGGACGCACGGCGGACGGGCAAGCCGCTCGCGCTGCTCGTCGTCGATGCCGACCATTTCAAGCGCTACAACGACAGCTACGGCCACGACGTCGGCGACGAGGTGCTGCGGGGGCTGGCCCGCTGCCTCTCCGCGAGCGTGCACCGGCCCGGCGACCTCGCCTGCCGCGTCGGCGGCGAGGAGTTCGCGTTGCTGCTGCCCGGCACCGACGAGCACGGCGCCGTGAGCGTCGCGCGGGAGGTGCATGACCAGGTCTCGCGGCTCGCTGTGCCCTCCGCCGGCATCGGCGCGGGAGCGGTGACCGTGAGCATCGGCGTGGCGGCCGCTTCTGGCAACCGGACGGGCGCCGCGCAGGATCTCTACCGCCGGGCTGATGCGGCCCTCTACGAGGCCAAGGCCGGCGGCCGCAACCAGACGAGGGCCGCGGTCCCGGTCGATGCGAGCGGCGGACGTGGCAAAGTCGCCGCCTGACGTCTCCGTCGACGCGCGGCCTCAACAATCCCGCAATCGCATGCCAGCACATTCTGAATTGGATGCGAACGCGCGAGGGGCCTCGCCCCCTGGCGGCCGAGCTACCGACCACCGCGACCCGCAGACCAAACCTCGATGACCCGCTACCTCGTCTCGCGCGCCAACCTGCTGGTCTTCGGCGTGCTCGTGGCCATCCTGGCGCTGGTCGGGGCGGTGACCTGGGAGCGCCTGAACGCCTCCCGCGTCGCCCGCGAGTGGTCGCAGCACAGCTACCGCGTGCTCGGCACGACCAAGGACCTCGCCATCGCCCTGCGCGACGCCGAGCGCGGCCAGCGGGGCTACGTGCTGACCGGGCGGGACGAGTACCTGGGCCCCTACGATGCCGCCCGCGACCGCATCGGCGTCCTGCAAGGCGAGTTGCAGAAGCTCACCGCCGACAACGCCGTCCAGCAAGACCGCATTCGGGCCCTGGCACCCGTCGTCCAGCACAAGCTGGAGGAACTCGCCCAGTCGGTCCAGGCGCGCCGCGACGGCGGGCTTGAGGCGGCCTTGCGCATCGTCAACACCGATACAGGCCGCAACGACATGCGCGAGGCCGAGGCCGTGGTCGCGTCGGTCCTGGCCGACGAGCAGCGCCTGCTCGACGAGCGCCTCGCCCAGAACGACACCCGCGCCTATTTGGTGCGCTGGCTCGTCATCGGCGGCTCGGCGCTGGCGGTTCTCACCTTGCTCTGGGCGGCGCGCCTCCTGAACCAGGCGTGGTCGCGCTCCTACCGGACCGAGGCCGAGCAGCGCGCCCTGGCGCTCCGCCTGCGCACCACGCTCGACAGCCTCAGCCAGGGCGTGGCGGTGTTCGGACCCGACCGCAGGCTCGCGAATTGGAACGAGTGCTTCCAGGTGCTGCTCGACCTGCCCAAGGCCATGCTGCGGCCGGCCACGACCTACGGCGCCTTCGTCGAGCACACGGCGGAACCTGGCCGGCCCGCCCTTGAGACCGAGGACCAGATCCGGCACGGCAGCCGGAATCCCCGCGAGGCCATCACCTACGAGCGCCGCGGTACGGACGGGCATCACCTGGAGATCCGCCGCACCCCGATGCCGGACGGCGGCTTCGTCCTGACCGTCTCCGATATGACCAAGCGCGCCCAGGCCGAGGGCGTGCTGCGCGAGGCGCAGAAGATGCAGGCCATCGGCCAGTTGACCGGGGGCATCGCGCACGACTTCAACAACCTGCTCCAGGTCATCCTCGGGAACCTGGAGTTCGTGCGCGCCAAGCTGACCGACGACGCCCGGCTGCAGCAGCGCATCGAGCGCGCGGCCTGGGCGGCGCAGCGCGGCGCCACGCTCACCGGCCAGCTCCTCGCCTTCGCCCGCAAGCAGCCGCTGGCGCCCGCCGCTATCGACCTCGCCGCCACCATGCCGGACCTCATCCCGCTGCTGCGGCGGACGCTCGGCGAGCACATCGAGGTCCGCTACGTCGAGACCGCGGGGCTGTGGCCGGCGATGGCCGACCCGGCGCAACTGGAGAGCGCGGTCCTGAACCTCGCGCTGAACGCCCGCGACGCCATGCCGGGCGGCGGGCGCCTGACCATCGAGCTCGGCAACACGGTGCTGGACCACGAGTACGCGCGCCACCATGCCGAGGTGACGCCGGGCGACTACGCCATGGTGGCGGTCTCCGATACCGGGCACGGCATGACGCCGGAGGTGCTGGCGCGCGTCTTCGAGCCGTTCTTCACGACCGAACCGGACGGCAAGGGAACGGGCCTGGGTCTCGCGATGGTGTTCGGCTTCGTCAAGCAGTCGGGCGGGCACGTGAAGATCTACTCGGAGCCCGGCGAGGGCACGACGGTGAAGCTCTACCTGCCGCGCGCTGTCGGCGCGGTGGCGGCGCAGGTTCGCACCGGTGCGCCGGTCGATCTTCCGCGCGGCTCGGCGACCGTGCTGGTGGTCGAGGACGAGGCGGCGGTGCGCGAGATCGCCTGCGCGATCCTGGCCGACCTGGGCTACCGGGTGCTGGAGGCCGCGGATGGCGAGGAGGCGCTACGGGTCTTCGGCGCGAACGCGGCCGCCGTCGACCTGCTGCTCACCGACGTGGTGCTTCCAGGCAAGGTCCGCGGTCGCGAACTCTCCGAGCGCATCCGGGCGCTGCGACCCGAAGTGAAGGTCGTCTACATGTCGGGCTACACCGAGAACTCAATCGTGCATCACGGTCGGCTCGACGACGGGGTTCGGCTCATCGGCAAGCCGTTCAAGCGCGAGCAGCTCGCCCTCAAAGTCGCCGACGCGCTCGGGATCCCGGCGGCACCTGCCGCCCACGACGGAAACGTCGTCGCCCTGCGTTCCAAGCGCGATGCCTGATCCGCGGACGGAGGATACGGACGGAGGCATTCGAACCAAAGGTCCGTAGCCCGCCCGGGCGAAGGCGAGTCGGCCTTCGCGCCCGCTGGCCGGTTCCGCCTCTGCGGTCGAACCGGCCGTCACCAGAGGCCTCGCGACTGCCTCCATTTACATGATGCCGTCCTGACAAAGGGGTCGTAACGCCGCGATGTGCTTTGCGTCGCGTCGCCGAGATCGGCGCCCCTCCGTGCCAGCCGCGCTGAAACCAATCTTGCCCACGGCAATTGGTGGAGACAAACCGTCACACGCGAACGAGGCCAGGGTCGGCGGGAGACGCGTCGCCCGGAGCGGACATCCATGCGCCAGTGCCAGATGCGGCATCCCTTCTGGTCCTCGGCTACCCAGGATCCCTGCCTGCTCGGTGTCGGGCACGGGCTGGAAGAAGCTTACGACGACTTTCTCCGGGACAGTATGCCCGAGGATTGGAAAGGTTTGATCGCTCAACTCGCCGAGCGTGTCGACGCCGCTGAGCGGGAAACGGAGGATTGATGCATAATGCAGTATCGAAGCGGGCGGCCCTCGTGGTCGACGGGGACGCGGCAGTTCGAGACCGGGCCGAGACGCTCCTTGGGGAAACCGATTTTGACGTGGTCGTCTGCGCCAACGGGGCGGCGGCCGTTGATGCACTGCGAGAGGGCGGCAAGGATTTCGTGTTGCTGTTGACGACTGCGACGCTGGCGGGTGAGATCGGTGGGCACCGCCTCGCGCGGCAAGCCGGTGAGTTCAGGCCGGGCATCCGGGTGGTGATGAGCACCGGCACGCCTGAGACGTGCCGGGCCCGGATGCCGGACGCGGCCGTCTGCACGCGCAGCCCCTGGCTACCGCTCGACGTTCTCGTCCAGGCCCATGCCGCCATGCGGGAGCCGCGCGGGCCGGTCGCCTGAACGGGTTAGTCCGGGACGAGCGGCACCCGCAGGGCGGGCCCGACCTCTACCGGGTCGCCGAGCACCCGGCGCGCGGAGGCGAGCTTCTGGAGCGTCTGCCGGTCGCTGCCGCCCAGCTTGGCGGCCTCCTCCATGCGGCGCAGGCGCTCTACCATCCGATCCACCGCCGCATTGGGAGCGTCCGCGTCCTCGGCAAGGGCCTGGACCAGCCCTGCCGTCGCGTCGTCGAGCTTCTCTGTCATCAGCCTTCACCGGTTCGGGGGCGCCGCCCACCGGGCGGCGACGGGACCGTCACTGCCGGGGCACACCGCAACCCGCGATGAACGCGGTCCGCCCGGCGGTCGCAGCTCCACCCCGGAACATGCGTCGATGCCGGTTGCACGCGACCCTCGCGGTCGGCGGAAATGCGTCCGCAACCAACCGCGGCGCAAAGCTAAGCCGGCCCGGCTCCCTTCAATGTCGCGCGACGCCTCGTACTCATGGGCGTGACGCGGGCAACGGCATCCGAACGGAGACCCGCAACCCGTCCGGGGCAAAGGCGACGTCAACCTCCGCTCCGGTCTGGGCGGCCAGGACCTTGTTCAGGAGCCGGTGGCCGAAGCCCTCGCGCGTCGGGTGCGCGGCGGGCGGGCCGTCGTGCTCATGCCAGTCCCAGCGCAGGCCGCGACCTGCCGCGCCTTCCTCCACCCACCATGCCACATGGAGCCGTCCGTTCGGGTCCGCCAGCGACCCGTGCCGCAGGGCGTTGGTGGTGAGTTCGTGCAGGGCCATGCCGACCGGCACCGCGAGTTCGGAGGGCAGCACGACCCTCGGGCCCTCCAGCGCCAGGCGCCCGCGCTCGTCGTAAGGGTCGAGCTCGGCCCGCAAGAGTCCCTCGAAGGACGCGACCTGGGCGAGGTCCTCGGTGATCAGCGCGTGCGTGCGGGCGAGCGACGCGATCCGGCCCGAGAAGGCGCGGGTGAGCTCGGCAAGCGGGAGACCGGAGCGGGCGGTGGCGTTGAACACGGCCTGGACGGTCGCCAAGGTATTCTTCACCCGGTGGTGCAGCTCGCGCACCATCATGGCCTGCCGGTCCTCGCCGGCGCGGCGCTCGGTGATGTCGCGCTGGGCCGACACCCAATGCGAGATGCGCCCGTCGGCCTCGTGCACCGGGGTGATCAGCCACTCAACGACGTAAGTCGAGCCGTCCTTGCGATAGTTCACCGCCTCACCCTGGAAGCGCTCGCCGGCCTCCAAGGCGGCGCGCATGCGGTCGAGCACGGCGCGCTCGGTGCCGGGCCCCTGCAGCAGGCGCGGCGTCCGGCCGACGACCTCGTGCGCCGCGTAGCCTGTCATGATGGTGAAGGCCGGATTGGCGTACTCGATGCGCGGCCCGGGCTCGTCGAGCTCGGCAGAGGTGATCAGGATGCCCTCGCCGGAAGCCTCGACCGCGGCGCGCAGCAGCCTGAGGTCGGCCTTTCCCGCACACGTCTCCTCTGGTTCGGCCAACCCGCTTCCTCCAGGACCATCCGTACTCAACCGGCCCGATAGGTCGTTGCACGCCCGCATCCGAGCGCATGCTGCTTAACCGGCAACCGTCTCGCGGGTTGCCGCGTCTCGCGGCCCAGGCTGCGCCACAGCGCCTCCAAGAGCAGCATCGTTCACCCCGATGGTCCACGGCCCGGAAGCCGGACGTTTCCGGGTCGCCTGGCGAGGTTCGGGGGACCTACTGGAACAGGCGCGCGATCTCGCCGTGCCGGCGCTTCAGGTGCAGTTCGATCAGTTCGAACAGGCCGCCTCGGTTGCGGGTGCGGCGCTCCGGCAGGTCGAGCTCGCGGAGCAAGGCATCCATCGCGGCCCGGCGCGCCCGATAGCCGTCGAAGTCGGCTAGGTAGGCGTCCACGACGCGCTCCGCCCGGATGATGGTGCCGGGCTTGTAGGTGGCCGCGAGCGCCAGGATCGAGCGCACCGTTTCGTCGAGTTGGTCCATGACGGAGGAAGCGCCCGGCCGCTCGGCAGGGTTCCGCTCCCCGCGCCGTACCCCGAGGCTTGCATCGGGACCGAAGACGGCCAGGTGCTCAAGCCGCCGCCTCGGCCCCGGCCTCCTGCATCGAGGCGAGCGGCGCCTCCAGGCGGCAGGTGAGGCCGGTCGGCGCGTAGGTCAGCCTGACCTCGCCGCCGACCTCGGCGGTGAAGCTGCGCTCGATCAACCGCGAGCCAAAGCCGCGGCGCGCGGGCTGGGTCAGGATCGGCGGCCCGCCCTGCTCGGACCAGGTCAGGCAGAAGCGCGGCGCCTCACCCTCGTGCACCACGTGCCAGCGCAGGTCGACGACCCCGCCCTCGTTCGAGAGCGCCCCGTACTTGGCCGCGTTGGTGGCGAGCTCGTGCAGCGCCAGCGCGAGGGAGAGGGCGGCCTTGGCCGAGAGCAGCACGTTCGGCCCGCTGGCACGGATGCGGCTCGCCGCGGTGCCGCGATGGACGGCGAGCGCACCCTCGACCACCTCCGCGATGGGCGCCTGCGTCCAGCTCGACCGGGTCAGGATGTCGTGCGCCCGCCCGAGCGAGATCAGGCGCGCGGAGAACGCCTCGCGCGCCGCCGCCGGGTCCGCGAGGTCGCGGAACGTCTGGCCCGCGATGGCCTGGACGAGCGCGAGCGTGTTCTTGACCCGGTGCTGTAACTCGCCCGTGAGCAGGCGCTGGTGCTCCTCGGCCCGCCTGCGCTCGCTGATGTCCAGCATCGCGCCGATCATCCGAACCGCCTGGCCCCGCGCGTCGCGGATGACGTAGCCGCGGTCGAGGATGTCGGCGTAGGAGCCGTCCGCCCGCAGGAATCGGTACTCGTCCGTCCAAGCCGTCCCGGTCCCGTCGATGACAGCGTGGATGGATCGGTCGATACGGGCGCGGTCGTCCGGGTGGATGTGGGTGATCCACCAGTCGCCGGTCGGCTCGACCGCGTCCGGCGCGTGACCGTGGGCGACCTGCAGCGCCTCGTTCCAGAGGACGTGGTTCGTGGCCAGGTTCCAGTCCCAGATCGCGTCGTTGGTCGCGCGCGAGGCCAGGCGGTAGCGCTCCTCGGTCTCGCGCAGGGCCTGCTCGGCAAGCACGCCCTCGGTGACGTCGCGCGCGAAGCCGATGAGGCGCACCGGCCGCCCACCCTCGAACAGGGTCCGGCCCATGGCGTAAACCCAGCGTTCGACGCCGTCCTCCGGCGCCACCGTGCGGTAGGTGATGTCGTAGATGCCCGTCCCGGCCGGGTCGACGGCGGCGGCCACGGCCTGGTCCGCCCGTTCGCGGTCGTCCGGGTGCACGCGGGTCAGGTGCACGGCGAGGTCGACGGGGGCATCCGGGGTGAGGCCGTAGAGGGAACGGACGCGGGCGTCCCACCTCAGTTCGTCCGAGACGAGATCGTAGTCGAACACGCCGGTCCCGGTCGCCTCGACCGCGAGGCGCAGTTGCTCGCGCGCCTTCCTCAGGTCTTCCTCGGCCTGGCGGCGGTCGTGGATGTCGCTGTCGCTCCCCAGCCAGCCGACCACGGTGCCGCCGGCGTCGCGCATCGGCTCTGCCCGGATCAGGAACCAGCGGTACGCGCCGTCGTGGCGGCGCAGGCGCGCCTCCGTGTCGTAGACGGTCTCGTCGGTGCGGGCCCGCTCCCACGCGACCTGGAGGCCGGGCAGGTCGTCGGGGTGGATGACGTCGGCCCAGCCGAGCGGCAGCGCCTGGTCGGGCGTCTGGCCCGTGTAGGCGTACCAGCGGTCGTTCAGGTAGCTGAGCCCGCCGTCCGGGTTGCCGAACCAGACGATGGACGGGGCGAGCTCGGTCAGCGTCTCGAAGCGTGCCTCCGCCACCTTGCGCTCGTGGATGTCGATGGTCGTGCCGATCCAGCTCGTCAGAACCCCCGCCTCGTCCCGGACCGGGTGCGCGCGGGACAGGAACCAGCGGTACGCGCCGTCGGCCCGGCGCAGGGGGAACTCGACCTCGTAGGGCCGCTCGCTCGCGGCCGCGGCGAGCCAGGCCGCGCGGGTCGCCTCGCGGTGGTCGGGATGGATGACGCCCATCCAGCTCGCCTCGCCGGTCTCGCCGCGCGGCAGGCCGGTGTAGTCGTACCAGTAGGCGTTGCAGTAGGTGACGTTGCCCGCCTTGTCGCCGAACCAGACGACCTGGGGGCTGACCTCGACGAGCGAGCGGTAGCGCAGCTCGCTCGCCTCCAGCGCCGCCTCCTGGGCGCGCCGCTCGGTGCGGTCGCGCAGGATCTTGAGGAAGCCGACGAGTTCGCCGCCCTCCGTCCGCAGCGGCATCATCTCGCCCGATGCCCAGAAGCGGCCGCCGTCCTTGCGCAAGTGCCAGCGCTCGTCGTCCGCCCGGCCGCGTTCAATGGCGAGGCGCATCTCGACCTCCGGCCGTTCCGCCGCGCGGTCCTCGGGCGTGAAGAAGGCATGTACCGGCTCGCCCAGCATCTCGGCCTCGGACCAGCCCAGGATGAACTCGGCGCCGGCGTTCCAGCGGGTGACGCGGCCCTGGGGGTCGGTCGCGACGATGGCGTAGTCGGCGGCGCTGTCGAGGATGCGCTCGTGCAGCAGCCGCTGCTCGGCCTGCTCGCGCAGCGCGCGGCGCAGCTCCATCTGGCCCATTGCCTGGCGGGCGAGCCGCGCGAGGCCCCGACGCTGCCGGTCGCTGAGCTCGCGCGGCTTCGTGTCGAGCACACAGACGGTGCCGACCGGCCGGCCCTCGGCCGTCTTCAGCAGGGCTCCGGCGTAGAAGCGCAGGCCAGGCTCGCCGGTCACGAGCGGATTGCCCTCGAAGCGCGGGTCGCGCGTGGCGTCTGGGATGTAGAGGAAGTCCTCCTGCAGGATGGCGTGCCCGCAGAAGGAGGTGTCGAGCGGGGTCTCGCGCACGCCCAGCCCGACCTCGGCCTTGAAGAACTGGCGCCCGTCGCCGACGAGGTTGACCACCGCGATGGGGGTCTCGCACAGCTCGGCGGCGGCCTCCGCGATCTCGTCGAAGTCGCGCTCGCGCGGCGTATCGAGCAGGCGGTAGCCGTCGAGGGCACGAAGCCGGGCGGCCTCGGTGTCGCTGGTGCAGGCGCGATCCATGGCAAAGGTAGGCGCGGGAGAGGGGTCCGGTTCCACTGGAAGTGGATTCCAACGGCGTAGGCAAGGCTTGGCGGCCCCTTTGCAGATGGGCCAACGGCACACCGGGACGGCGCGCACGCCCCGGAACCTGGACCGCGACGCTGCACGAGGCGGCAACCGGATCGCGCCGCGCCAGTTACCGAGTACCTCATGGAGTTGACGCCGCCGCCATGTCCGGACGGAAGCCCCGTTTCCCGAAGCGTCTGCCGGAGGCGTTCGGCCGGCCTGCGGCCAAGGCCGGGCCGGTCGGCCGCCCGAGGTGCGCACACGCCGGCGAGCGGGGCAGCGGACGTCGTGGCTGACCTGTTCCCGTTCCTGCCGCCCGGCGGCGAGACCAGCGCGGAGATCCGCGCGCGCGACTGGTCGGCCACCTCCCTCGGGCCGTCCGAACACTGGCCGCAGGCGTTGCGCAACGCGCTCTCCCTGATGCTAGCCTGCCCCACGGCGATGTTCCTGGCCTGGGGGCCGGACCTGCTCTGCTTCTACAACGACGCCTACCGGCCGATCCTGGGGTACCGTCTCGACACGGCCCTCGGGCGCCCGTTCCGCGAGGTCTGGGCGAGCATCTGGGGCGACATCGGTCCCCTGGTCGACGCCACGCTCGTGGGCGAGAGCCAGACACTCACCGACGTGATGCTCGACCTCTCCCGCACGGGCCAGCCCGAGCGGAGCTGGTGGTCCTTCACCTACTCGCCGGTCCGCGACGATGCCGGCTCGGTCGCCGGCCTGTTCTGCGTCACCGCCGAGACCACCGACCGGGTGCTCGGCGAGGCGCGTTTGCGCGAGAGCGAGGACCACTTCCGGCATACGGTCGAGCTCAACCCGCAGGTGCCCTGGACCTGCGACCCGAGCGGCAACATCACCTCCTACTCGAAGCGATGGCTCGAACTGACCGGCCAGGCCTCGGGCGAACCGGACGGGGCTGGTTGGGCCAAGGCCCTGCACCCCGAAGACGTGCCGTGGACGATGACGGTCTTCGCGGCCTCACTCTCGTCCGGCGAGCCCGTCGACGTCGACTACCGTATCCGCGTGGCCGCCACCGGCGAGTACCGTTGGATGCGGGCCCGGGCGCGTCCGCGGCGGGACGGGACCGGGGCCATCCTCCGCTGGTACGGCGTCGTCGAGGACGTGCACGACCGCAAGCTGGCCGAGGCGCGGCTGCGCGAGGTCAACGAGACTCTGGAGCGGCGCGTCGAGGCGGCGCTGGCCCAGCGCAAGCTCTGGGCCGACGTGTTCGAGACGACCGACGCGCTCGTCGCCGCCCTCGACCCCGATTACCGGCTGCTTGCCGTCAACCGCGCCTACGCGGACGAGTTCGAGGACATCTACGGCGTCCGTCCGGAGGTCGGTGATGGTCTTCTCGACCTCTTGGCGAGCAATCCGGAGCACCGGGATGCCGCGAGGGCCGTGTGGTCCCGGGCGTTGGCCGGCGAGGAGTTCACGGCCATCGGCGAGTTCGGCGACCCGACGCGGCGTCGGCCTTCTTACGAGTTGAAGTTCACGGCCTTGAGGGGCCCCTCGGGCGAGCGGGTCGGCGCCTTCCAGTACGCCCAGAACATCACCGGCAGGCTTCGAGACCAGGAGCGGCTCGCCCGCGCCGAGGAGGCGCTGCGGCACGCCCAGAAGATGGAGGCGGTCGGCCAGCTCACGGGCGGCGTGGCCCATGACTTCAACAACCTGCTGACCATCATCCGCTCGTCGGTCGAGTTCCTGCGCCGGCCCAACCTCGCCGAGGAGCGGCGCACCCGTTACCTGGAGGCGGTCTCGGACACCGTCGACCGCGCCGCCCGGCTGACGAGCCAGCTCCTCGCCTTCGCCCGGCGCCAGCCGCTCAAGCCGGAGGTGTTCGACCTTCGCGAGCGCCTGCGCGGCGTGGCCGACATGCTGAACGCGGTGACCGGCGTACGCATCCGCCTCGCCGTCGAGGTACCGGACGGGTCCTGCCACGTGCGGGCGGACCCCGGCCAGTTCGAGACGGCGCTGATCAACCTCGCTGTCAACGCCCGCGACGCGATGGACGGCGAGGGTCGGCTGACCTTACGTCTCGTCTGCGGCGGACCGCTGCCGAGCATCCGCGGCCACGCCGGCGCGCCCGGCCCGTTCACCGCGGTCTCGGTCAGCGACGAGGGCGCGGGTATCCCGCCCGGCGTGCTCGACCGGATCTTCGAGCCCTTCTTTACGACGAAGGAGACCGGCAAGGGCACCGGGCTCGGCCTCTCCCAGGTCATCGGCTTCGCCAAGCAGTCCGGCGGCGACGTCGAGGTGGCGAGCGAGGTCGGGCGCGGCACGACGTTCACAATGTACCTGCCGCACGTGGACCCTCCCGCCGGGGCCAACGACGCCGGATCGCCCGGGGCGGAGGCCGAGGACGACGAGCGCGGCCTGTGCGTGCTGGTGGTGGAGGATAACCTCGACGTCGGGCGCTTCTGCACGCAGCTCCTGGAGGATCTCGGCCACGGCACCGTCTGGGCACACAACGCCGAGGCGGCCCTCGCCGAGGTGGAACGGACGCCGTCCCGCTTCGACGCGGTCTTCTCGGACGTGGTCATGCCGGGCATCGGCGGGGTCGCGCTGGCGCAGCGCCTGCGGACCAACCATCCCGGGCTGCCGGTGATCTTGACCACGGGCTACAGCGATGCCCTGGCCCGGGACGACGCCCACGGCTTCGAGCTGGTGCGCAAGCCCTACTCGGCGGAGCAGGTCGCCCGCGCCCTGCGCGGCGTCGTCGCCCGGCATCGCCACGCCTCGGCCTGAAAGGCGGTACCGGTCGCGCCGAAGCCCGGCAGCGTCCGGGGAACCGGTGCCTGCCGGTCAGGACGGAGCGGCCTCGGCGCGATGCGGCTGTTGCCGGCGACGCGCCGCCGACCGCAGGGCGGCGTCCAACTGATGGGCCGAGTAGGGCTTCCGCACCAGGTCGAAGCTCTCGGCGTCGTCCGGCGCCGGCACGTGGCTGTAACCGGACGTGAGGATGACTGGCAACTCGGGATGCAGGGCCCGTAGGCGCCTGGCGAGTTCGAGCCCGCCCATGCCCGGCATCACCACATCCGAGAACACGGCGTCGAAGCGGAAGGGGACGGCCTCGATCTCGGCCAGGGCGGCCTCCGCCGAGGGGACGAGGAGCGAGCCGTGCCCGAGGTCGCGCAAGACCTGCGTGCAGAAGCGACCGACCTCGACGTTGTCCTCGACGACCAGGACGCACAGGCCGGCAGGGTCGGAATCCTCGTCGTCCCGGACCGCCGCATCCTCGGTCTCAACGACCGGCCGCTCGGCCTGCGGGAGGTAGAGCGTGAAGGTCGTCCCGCGCCCGACGACGCTGGCCACGTCGATGTCCCCGCCCGACTGCTTGGCAAAGCCGATGACCTGGCTCAGGCCAAGGCCCGTCCCCTTGCCGACGGCCTTGGTGGTGAAGAACGGCTCGAAGATGCGCCCGACATGGTCCGGGTCGATGCCGGAACCGCTGTCGGTCACCGAGATGGCCACGAAGGCATCCGGGGAGCCGGCATGCCCTCGGATGGCCGGCTTCGGCCGGCCACAGGCGAGGGCGAAGGTCAGCGTTCCCTCGCCGTCCATGGCGTCCCGCGCGTTCA